>JAKDNC010000149.1 GCA_030452025.1 Nocardioides sp.
GCAGGCCCCGACGGTCGGCGGCGTGCGCGTCCGCAAGGGTGACGGCGAGACGGTTCGCCTGCCGCGCGGTGCCTCGCTGACCGACTTCGCCGAGAAGATCAACGTCGACCCGGCGGCGCTCGTGCAGATGCTCTTCTCGCTCGGCGAGATGGTCACCGCGACCGAGTCGGTCAACGACGAGACGTTCGAGCTGCTCGGCGAGGAGCTCAACTACGACGTGCAGGTCGTCTCCCCTGAGGAGGAGGACCGCGCACTGCTCGAGTCGTTCGACCTGGAGTTCGGTGCGGACGAGGGCAACGAGGGCGACCTCGAGTTCCGTCCGCCGGTCGTGACCGTCATGGGTCACGTCGACCACGGTAAGACCCGACTCCTCGACGCTCTGCGCAACGCCAACGTCGTCGACAAGGAGGCCGGTGGGATCACCCAGCACATCGGTGCCTACCAGGTCGCCACCGAGGTCGAGGGAGCGGATCGTCGCATCACCCTGATCGACACCCCCGGTCACGAGGCGTTCACCGCCATGCGTGCCCGTGGTGCGCAAGCCACCGACATCGCGATCCTCGTGGTGGCGGCCGACGACGGCGTGATGCCCCAGACCGTGGAGGCGTACAACCACGCCAAGGCGGCCGGTGTGCCGATCGTGGTTGCGGTGAACAAGATCGACAAGCCCGAGGCGGACCCGACCAAGGTGCGCGGCCAGCTCTCCGAATACGGGCTCGTTCCCGAGGAGTACGGCGGCGACTCGATGTTCGTCGATGTGTCGGCCAAGTCGGAGCTCAATCTCGACAAGCTGCTCGAGGCGGTCGTGCTGACCGCGGATGCCTCGCTCGACCTGCGGGCCAACCCTGAGCAGGACGCCCAGGGCCTGGTCGTCGAAGCCCACCTCGACCGCGGTCGTGGTCCGGTGGCGACAGTGCTGATCCAGCGTGGAACGCTCCGTGTGGGCGACTCGATCGTCGCCGGTGCCGGCTACGGTCGAGTGCGCGCGATGCTGGACGAGTACGGCGAAAACATCACCGAGGCCTACCCGTCGCGTCCCGCGATGGTGCTCGGACTCACAGCGGTGCCAGGTGCCGGCCAGACCTTCATCGTCGTCGACGATGACCGGATGGCTCGTCAGATCGCGGAGAAGCGTGAGGCGCGCGAGCGCGCAGCCATGCAGGCAAAGCGTCGCGTGCGTCGTACCCTCGAGGACTTCATGGCTTCCATGGAGAAGGGGGAGAGCCAAGACCTCAACCTCATCCTCAAGGGCGATGTGTCCGGCTCGGTCGAGGCGCTCGAGGATTCACTGGCCAAGATCGACGTCGGCGACGAGGTCTCGCTGCGGGTCATCGACCGCGGTGTCGGTGCGATCACCGAGACCAACGTCGACCTGGCCGCTGCCTCCGACGCCATCATCATCGGTTTCAACGTCCGCCCCCAGGGCAAGGCGACCGAGATGGCGGACAAGGAAGGTGTCGAGATCCGCTACTACTCGGTCATCTACCAGGCGATCGAGGAGATCGAGGCCGCCCTCAAGGGCATGCTCAAGCCCGAGTACGAAGAGTCGACCCTCGGCCAGGCGGAGATCCGCGAGATCTTCCGCTCGTCCAGGGCCGGCAACATCGCTGGCTGCATGGTCACCAGCGGGGTCATCCGCCGCAACGCCAAGGTGCGTGTCCTCCGCGACAGCGCCGTGGTGGCGGACAACCTCGACCTGGCCTCGCTCCGGCGTGAGAAGGACGACGCGTCCGAGGTCCGCGATGGCTTCGAGTGCGGTCTCGTGCTGAAGAACTACCAGGACATCAAGATCGGCGATGTCGTGGAGTCCTTCGAGATGCGCGAGATCCCGCGCGCCTGATTGATTCGAGTCGAGTGCCCAGATGGTTGCCCAGACAGCCACCTGGGCACTCGACCCATTTGAGAGAGTAGGAACCATGGCCAGCCCACGAGTGCGGAAGATCGCCGACCGCATCAAGATCATCGTCGCCGAGATGCTCGAACGTCGGATCAAGGACCCGCGACTGGGGTTCGTGACCGTCACGGACGTGCGCGTGTCCGGCGACAGTCAGCACGCCACGATCTTCTACACCGTCCTCGGTGAGGAGGATTCGCTGAACGACACCGCCGCGGCGCTCGAGTCGGCCAAGGGCCTGCTCCGCTCCGAGGTCGGCAAGCAGCTCGGCATCCGCCACGTCCCGACCCTGGAGTTCATCCACGACGCGTTGCCCGAGTCCGCTCGCCAGCTCGACGAGGTTCTGGCCAAGGCACGTGAGCTCGACGAGCAGGTTGCCGCCTCGCGCACCGGCGCGGCGTACGCCGGGGGAGAGGACCCCTACAAGCACCACGACGAGGCGGCCGATCTCCGGGACGGCGAAACCTCCGACGATCAGCGCGGAGACACAGGGGCGTGAGCCGAGACGGCCTGGTCGTCGTCGACAAGTCCGGCGGGATGACCTCTCACGATGTCGTCGCGCGGGTACGTCGGCTGGCCGGCACCCGCAAGGTGGGTCACGCCGGCACCCTCGACCCGATGGCGACGGGGGTGCTGGTCCTCGGCGTGAACCGGGCCACTCGACTCCTCGGTCATCTGATGCTGAGCGAGAAGGGGTACGACGCCACGGTGTGCCTGGGTGTGGCGACGAGCACCGACGACGCCGAGGGTGAAGTCACCGCGACGACGTCGGCCGGTCACGTCACCGAGGACGAGATTCGCTCGGCGTTGTCCGCGTTCGTGGGTGACATCGAGCAGGTGCCGACGTCTGTCTCGGCGATCAAGGTCGATGGCAAAAGGGCCTACCAGCGGGTGCGCGACGGAGAAGACATCCAGCTTGCGGCCCGTCCGGTCACCGTCCACGAGCTCAGTGTCAACCAGGTCCGTCCGGGAGAGGACACCGTGGATGTCGACGTCTCCGTGTGCTGCTCCTCGGGCACCTACATCCGAGCGATCGCCCGCGATCTCGGCGAGGCCCTCGGCGTCGGCGGGCACCTGACCGCGTTGCGGCGCAGTGCCGTCGGAGGTTTCGACCTCTCGGTCGCGCGGACGCTGGACCAGCTCGGGGAGGAGTTCACAGTGGTGCCGATCGCCGACGCCGCACGCGCCAGCTTCCCCGCGCTCGAACTCGACGACGAGCAAGCACAGGGTGTCCGATACGGCAGGAAGCTCGCGCTCGACATCGACGGGTTGACGGCGGTCTTCGCTCCGGACGGGGAGTTCCTCGCACTCTACGAACCCCGGAAGGACGCTCCGGCCAAGCCGGTCGCGGTCTTCGTCGGCTGAGGGGCCCGAGAGCACGTGCCGGCTCCGGGTCTCCACCACGGATGTGGCAAAGTTCTGCAGGTGCAGATCTGGCGTTCACTGACCGAGGTTCCCGACGACCTCGGTCGCACCGTGGTGACGATTGGCAACTTCGACGGGGTCCACCTGGGCCACCAGCACGTCGTACTCCGCGCCCGCGAGGTCGCCGAGGAGCAGGGCGTGGGCCGGGTCGTGGCGGTCACCTTCGACCCGCATCCGATCGCCGTGCTTCGTCCGGAGCACGCTCCCTCCTGCCTGAGCTCGGTCGAGGAGCGTGCGGAGCTGTTGCGCGCAGCCGGTGCCGACGACGTGCTCGTGGTGCCCTTCGACACGGAGATCGCGGCCTGGAGCCCCACTGAGTTCATCGACCAGATCCTGGTGCAGGCGCTGCACGCGCGTGCGGTGGTGGTCGGCGCCAACTTCCGGTTCGGCCACCGTGCCGCCGGTGACGTCGCCACGCTGACCGATGCGGGGGAGGCCCGCGATTTCTCTGTGGAAGGGATTGCGCTCGACGGTGGGCCGCAGGTCTGGTCCTCGACGTATGTCCGCACCTGCCTGGCCGCCGGGGACGTCTCCGGCGCGGCCGAGGCTTTGGGTCGCCCGTTCAGCGTCCGGGGCGTGGTGGTCAAGGGCGATCAGCGGGGTCGCGAGCTCGGCTTCCCGACGGCGAACGTGCCGACCGAGGCGATGGTGGCGGTGCCCGAGGACGGGGTGTACGCCGGCTGGCTGCGGCGGTTCGACACCGGCGAGAAGCTGCCCGCGGCGATCAGCGTCGGCACGAACCCGACCTTCGACGGGGAGCGCGAACGGCGGGTCGAGTCCTACGTGCTCGATCGCTCCGACCTCGATCTCTACGGCGTGGAGGTGGAGGTGGAGTTCATCGAACGGCTGCGCGGGATGGTGGCGTTCGAGGGGATCGAGAAGCTGGTCGAGACGATGAACGACGACGTGCGCCGGGCCCGCGAACTGCTGCTCTCCTGAACCGGCGCGAATGTGCACGCGTGCGCCGATGGGCGACTACACGCGCAGGAAGGCGAGCACCGCCCGGACCCGGCGGTTGTCGTCCTCGGCGACCGGCAGGTCAAGTTTGGTGAAGATGCTGTTGGTGTGCTTTGCGACAGCCTTCTCGGAGACGAACAGCGCAGCCGCGATCGCCTGGTTGGAGCGGCCCTCCGCCATCAGCGCGAGCACCTCCCGCTCCCGTGCGCTGAGCCGGTCGATCGGCTCCTGGCGGTGCCTGGCCATGATCGTGGCGATCACCTCCAGGTCGATCACCGTGCCGCCACCGACCACGCGGCGCACTCCCTCGACGAACTCGCCGACATTGGCCACCCGATCCTTGAGCAGGTAGCCGACCGCTCCCTGGCCGCTGGCCAGGAGCTCGCGGGCATAGAGCTGCTCGACGTACTGCGAGAGCACCATCACCGGGAACCCGGGCCGCTGCGCACGGACCGCGATCGCAGCCTTGAGCCCCTCGTCGGTGAACGTCGGTGGCATGCGCACATCGAGCACGGCGCCGTCCGCTTCCGTCCCGGCCAAGGCGGCGGTGAGTTCGGGGGCGTTGTCGACGGCGGCGACGACGGTGCAGTCATTGGCTTTGAGCAGCCGGATCAGGCCGTCCCGGAGGAGGGCATTGTCCTCGGCAACGACAAGACGCACGGAACCTCCAAGGTGATGATGGTCGGCCCAAGATCGGGGCTCGAGACTCTCATCGTGCCGTCAAAGGCGCCCAGTCGCCTCATCACCCCGCGCATTCCAGTGCCGCGGTCCACGTCGGCGCCGCCCCGGCCGTCGTCCCCGACCTCGGCGGCGAGCACACCGTGGGTCCACCCCAGGGTGATCCATGCATGGTCCGCCGCGGCGTGCTTGCCGATGTTGGCCAAGCACTCCGCGATCGCGAAATAGGTCGCGGACTCCACCGGCGCGGGTGGTCGACCGGGCAGATCCGCGGTGACCATGACGGGGACGGCCATGTCCAGGGCGAGCGCCTGGACCGCGCCGATCAGGCCACGGTCGGCCAGCACGGGCGGGTGGATGCCGCGGACGACGTCGCGCAGGTCGCCCAGCGCGGCGCCGGTGGTGTCCCGGGCCTCCGTGACCAGTTGCAGCGCCGCCTCTGGGTCGCGGGCGAACAGATCCTCGGCCATCCCCAGGCTCATGCCGAGGGCGACCAAACGGGCCTGCGCACCGTCGTGCAGGTCACGCTCGATCCGACGCAGCTCGGCAGCCGAGTGGTCCACGCTGGCGGCCCGGGACTCAGTCAGATCGACGACACGCTTCTCGAGCTTCTCGGTGTGCCCCTGGCTGAGCAGGATCCGGTCGATCGTCGCGCGGGCCCGCATGATGTGCGGGGCGCCGTACCACCAGAAGGCACCCGTCACCACGACCAGCAGGAGCACGACGGTCAGCAAGGACAGCACGAAGCTGATCGGCGACACCAGCACCCAGGCCAGCTCGCGCCACGTCATCGGGTCCCGGGCCCAGATCTGCAGCCGCTGGATCAGGGGGGCCCCGGTGGTCGGCAGACGGTTGGCAGGGACAGGGGAGCCAAGGATCTCCGCGGCCATCTCGCGGTGCCGGTCGGTGATCCAGTGCAAGGTCGGCAGCGACACCAACAGCAGCGGGATGCCGATGGTGAGCACGGTGAGGACACCACCCGCGACGGTCAGGACGAGGAAGAGGATCGACGGGAGGAACAACAGGACGTGCAGCAGCGCAATGCCGGTGAGCCGCAGCGGGCCTGGCTTCTTCATGGGTCCATCCTCGCCGATGTGCCGGTCCGGGGCGGTGGACCTAGGTCCACCTCGGGTGTGGGACTGGGCCACCTGACTGAAGGCCGGGGCGTCGACAGGCTGGTCGAGTCAACATCCCACCCTCTATTCAGGAGTTCCCATGGCTGTTCACAACCCCCTCGCCGGTGTGGCCCGAGGGGCCGCCCGCTGGAGCGCCACCCACCCCTGGCAGGCGATCGGCGCCTGGGTTGCGTTCGTCGCGTTCGCGGTCGGGCTGGCCGTCGCCGTGCCGACCGTCGAGGCCGAGGGGTCCGACTACTGGGAGTGGGAGTCGGGTGAGGCTTCCGCGATGATCGACGAGGCGCGCCTGGACGACGCCGACAGTGAGGTCGTCCTGATCGCGGGCGACGACATGTCGCAGGCCCCGGCCGCTGCCGCGGCGATCACCGACGGGATGCAGGGACTCAAGGGGGTCGCCGGGACCTCCGACCCGTTGTGGAACGACGACCGCTCGGCGATGCTGCTCAGCATCCAGCTGGCCCGCGACCAGGACGACGTCGAGCTGCTCCAAGCGGTCACCGAGCAGGTGGCGGTCGAACACCCCGACCTCAGCATCGAGCAGGCCGGAGAACGGAGCGTGGACGCCGCGATTGACGAACGGGTGGGTGATGACCTCTCCTCGGCGGAGGCCACCAGCGTCCCGGTCACCCTGATCCTGATGCTCATCGCCTTCGGCGCCCTGATCGCCGCCGGGGTTCCGGTCCTTCTGGCCGTCGGCGGCGTCGCGGCGACGATCGGCATCAGCGCACCGCTGTCTCACCTGGTCCATGCGGAGACGACCGTGATCAGCATGATCGTGCTGATTGGGATGGCCGTCGGTGTCGACTACTCCCTCTTCTATCTCAAGCGTGAGCGCGAGGAACGCGCTCGCGGCCGAAGCACTCTCGACGCCGTCGAGATCGCGGCCGAGACGTCCGGACACTCGATCATCGTCTCCGGCTTCGCGGTGATCGCGTCGATGACCGGCCTCTTCGTCGCCGGAGGAGCCACGCAGAACTCTCTCGCCGTCTGCTCGATCCTTGTGGTCGCGATCGCCGTCCTTGGCTCCCTGACCGTCCTGCCGGCGGTCCTGGTCAAGCTCGGTCGCTGGGTCGACCGTCCCCGGGTCCCGGGGCTGTGGCGGCTCAACAACCGGATCGGCAAGGGCGGGATCAGCCGACGCATCCTGGCCCCCGTCGTACGACGTCCCGTGGCTGCGCTGATCCTCACCGGGCTGGTGGTCGGGGCGCTGACGCTGCCGGCGTTGGGCATGAAGCTCCACACCGGCAGCCTCGAGACGCTGCCCGCCTCCATCGACGAGGTGCAGACCATGCAGACGCTCTCCGATGAATTCCCCGGCGAGGGCCCGGTGGTCGACGTCGTCGGGTCCGGCGACCCTGACGAGGTCCGCAGGGGCCTGAGTGCTCTGCGCCAGGACGCCTTGGAGCGTGATGACTTCGCCGCAGTCGGTGGCCAGGACCTCAAGGTCTCCGATGACGGACGTACGGCGGTGCTCACCCTGGGTGTGCCGTTCGAGGAGGCCTCGGAGAAGGTCGACCACGCGGTGGAGGAGCTGCGAGACGACCTGATCCCCGCCCATCTCGATGGCAGGAGCATCGACCACGCGGTGGGTGGGGACGCTGCGCGAGCCTACGACGCGGGGACGCACATGAACCACCGCCTGCCGTTGGTGATCGGCTTCATCCTCGCCCTCACCATGGTGATGATGGGCTTCGCCTTTCGTAGCGGCCCGATCGCGGTCGTCTCCGCGGCGCTGAACCTGCTTTCCGTTGGTGTCGCCTTCGGGCTGATGACTCTGGTCTTCCAACATGGTTGGGGCGACCAGTTGCTCGACTTCACCACTCCGGGCTTCCTGATCGAC
>JAKDNC010000150.1 GCA_030452025.1 Nocardioides sp.
TCGCCCGTGCCCAGCTCGGGGAGCCCTACGTGTGGGGCGGCGCCGGCCCGAACAGCTGGGACTGCTCCGGCCTCCTGATGCGTGCCTGGGCCTCCGCCGGGAAGTACCTCCCGCACTACTCGGTGGGGCAGTACGCCGCGTCGACCCCGATCAGCTCGTCGCAACTGCGCCCTGGTGACCTGGTCTTCTGGGGCTCCTCGAGCAGCTCGTCGTCGATCTACCACGTGGCGATGTATGTCGGGAACGGCCAGATCATCCACGCCCCGCGCACTGGTCGCCCGGTGGTCCAGGAGTCCCTCTACTACTGGATCCCGCCGAACTTCTACGCTCGCCCCTGACTGGCCCGGGTACGGTGGCCGGCATGGCCCACGACACCGTCGACCCAGCCCCCGCCGAGACGACTGAAGAGGTGGGCGGATATGTCCGACCCGCCATCGACGTACCAGAGCTGACCCGGCTCCTCGACGGCAAGTACGCCGAGGTGCGGGCGCTCGTGCGCAAGAACCTCTCGGCCCATGCCTCGGTCCTCGAGGATGCCGAGGAGATGGGCATCGATGAGTTCCGCGACCGGGTGCGCGACATCGTCGTCGAGGTGGCCTCTACCGGTCAGACGGCGTTCGGCTTCCCCAAGGCGTACGGCGGCTCCGACGACATCGGCGCGACGGTCGCGGCGTTCGAGACGATGGCCTTCGGCGACCTGTCGTTGCTGATCAAGATCGGCGTCCAGTTCGGCCTCTTCGGGGGCGCGATCCAGCAGCTGGGGACCAAGCGTCACCACGACGCCTACCTCAAGGACGCGATCAGCGGCAAGGTGATGGGTTGCTTCGCGATGACCGAGGCCGGGCACGGGTCCAACGTGGCGGCGCTCGGGACCGTGGCGACCTACGACGTGGAGAGCCAGGAGTTCGTGATCACCACGACCGAGGAGTCCGCCCACAAGGACTACATCGGCAACGCTGCCCGCCACGGCGAGCTTGCGGTGGTCTTCGCCCAGCTGGAGATCGGCGGCAAGTCCGAGGGCGTGCACGCCTTCGTCGTACCCATCCGTGTCGACGGCGAGCCCGCGCCCGGCGTACGCATCGCCGACTCCGGCCACAAGATGGGCCTCAACGGCGTCGACAACGGCCGGCTCTGGTTCGACGGCGTCCGGGTGCCGCGCACGTCGCTGTTGAACCGGTTCGCCGACGTCACCGAGGCGGGCGTCTACACCTCCGACATCGAGAACCCCAACAAGCGCTTCTTCACCATGCTCGGCACGCTCGTCCTGGGCCGGGTCTCGGTCGGGGGCGGCGGGATCAGCGCCTCCAAGGTCGCGCTGGCCATCGCCATCAGGTACGCCGACCGACGCCGGCAGTTCGAAGCCTCGACCAAAGGTCAGGAGGAGCTGCTCCTCGACTACGGGCAGCACCAGCGGCGACTCTTCCCGCTGCTCGCCCGAACCTACGCACTGCACTTCGCCCAGGAGGTCCTGGCCGGCCGGATGTACGACGTGTTCTCGGGCAACAACGACGACGAAGGTGACCGTCGCGCACTGGAGTCACGGGCCGCCGGAACCAAGGCGCTCGGCACCTGGCATGCCACTCGTACGATCCAGGAGTGCCGCGAGGCCTGCGGTGGTGCGGGCTACATGTCACGCAACCGGTTCGCCGCGCTCAAGGCGGACACGGACGTGTTCACCACCTTCGAGGGTGACAACACGATCCTGATGCAACTGGTCGCCAAGGGCCTGCTGACCGGGTACTCGAGCGACTTCTCCGACCTCGACCAGTTCGGGATGGTGAGGTTCGTCGCCGGAATGGCCGTGGACACGGTGCTCGAGCGGACCAACGTGCACAAGCTCTTCGAGCGGGTTCGTGACCTGCTGCCCGGCGGAGACGAGTGGGACCAGGAGGCCGGTCTGCTCGACCCGAACTTCCAGCAGGCGATGCTCCGGTTCCGTGAGGAGCACATGGTCAGTGGCGTGGCCCGTCGGCTCAAGCGCGGCATGGACGCCGGGAAGGACCCAGGTGAGGTCTTCTCCCTGGTCCAGGACCACGTGATCAGGACGGCGCACGCCCATGTCGAACGGCTCGTCCTCGATGCCTTCGTCGACAAGTTCGCGACCCTCCCCGAAGGTGACAACAAGGTCGCACTGGGACTGATGGTCGACCTCCACGCGCTCACTGTGATCGAGGCAGATCGGGCCTGGTTCATGGAGCACGGCCGACTCACCACCCAGCGGTCCAAGGCGATCACCCGGGAGATCAACGACCTCTGCCGCAAGGTTCGCCCGCTCGCGGTCGACTTGGTGGACGCCTTCGGGATCCCCGAGGAGATGCTCCGGGCTGAGGAACTGCTGAACTGGGAGTGATTCCCGCCGCTGCCGGGGTGCCTGCTCGTTAACGCGCAATTGCGGCTGTTTGACATGAATCCGGCGCGAAAACATGTCAAACAGCCGCAATTGCGCGACTACGAGCAGGTGACTGGGCCCAACAGGGCGGACTCAGTGTCCGCCGTTGGCCTTGAACCGGTCGAAGGAGGCGTAGACCTCGGCCTCGGCCTCGGCGCGGCCGACCCAGTCGGCGCCTTCGACGGACTTGCCGGGCTCGAGGTCCTTGTAGACCTCGAAGAAGTGCTGGATCTCGAGGCGGTCGAACTTGGAGACGTGGTTGATGTCACGCAGGTGCTCAAGGCGCGGGTCCGCGGTGGGCACGCAGAGGACCTTGTCGTCGCCGCCGGCCTCGTCGGTCATCCGGAACATGCCGATCGCGCGGCACTTGATCAGGCAGCCCGGGAAGGTCGGGGCCTGGAGGATCACCAGGGCGTCCAGCGGGTCACCGTCCTGGCCCAGGGTGTCCTCGATGTAGCCGTAGTCGGCGGGGTACTGGGTCGAGGTGAACAGCATGCGGTCAAGGCGCAGTCGACCCGACTCGTGGTCGACCTCGTACTTGTTGCGCTCTCCCTTGGGGATCTCCACCAGGACGTCGAACTCCAGCACTTCATTCCTCCGCTTGTCGTAGATGGGGGCGATCTGATCACGGCCCGATCACCGGATGCGGAACATCTTCCCGCACAATGGGCGCAAACGTGCACTCGGGAAGGGGAGTTCGGTGAAACGAGGTGGCCAACGCCGCTCGATCGGCCTGATTTCAGGCTGGCTGCCGGTGATCGTCGTCCTCCTGATCCTTGCCGCCTCCTTCGCCGCCTTCGAGTACGACGCCGCGGAGCGCCTGGGTCTCGCCGATCCGGAGCCGGACAACCCGGCTGAGGTGGCGCCGCCAGAGGGCCTCGAGCTCCCGGAGCTCGCCGCGCCACGTCCCGTTGCCCGTGCGCTGAGCACGTCCAGCCAGGTCGACCCGGCCAAGGTGGAGGCCGCGCTGGCGCCGTACCTCGACGGCCACGGCCTCGGGAAACACAAGGTCATCTCGGTCGGTAGCCTCGATGGCAACACCTGGTTCGACAACTTGGCCGGCCCGGTGACGCCGGCCTCCACGATGAAGCTGCTCACCGGCACCGCCGCGATCGAGTCGCTCGGCGCGGCGACCACCTTCGACACCCGCGTCGTGCGAACCACCGGGTCGAACGGGTCGAACGAGATCGTGCTGGTCGGTGCAGGGGATCCCTACCTGACCCGCAAGCCCGACGACGACGCCTACCCGCAGCCCGCCGACCTCCAGACGCTGGCGGCGGAGACGGCCGCTTCGCTGAAGAGGGAGGGGGTGAAGAAGGTCCGTCTCGGCTTCGACGACTCGATGTTCACCGGCGGGACCACCGAGAAGACGTGGCCGGCCAACTACACCTCCGATGCCGTCGTCGCCCCGATCACCGCGCTCTGGGTCGACCAGGGCGCAACCCCCGACGGGTGGGGATACGAGCAGGATCCCTCCCTGTCGGCGGCGACGATGTTCGCCCAGGAGCTCCGCTCCGCCGGGATCAAGGTCCAAGGCCAGGTCCGTCGTACGTCGGCGGGCGGCGGCGCCGAGGTCGCGAAGGTCGAAAGCCCGCCCGTCGAGCAGATCGTCGACGAAGTGCTCGCGATCAGCGACAACGAGGGCGCCGAGCTCCTCGCCCACCACATCGGCATCGCCGAAGGATTCGGCGGGACCTTCGAGGGTGGGGTCAAGGGCACCCGGAAGGTGCTGCGTGAGCTCGGGGTGCCGCTGGCCAACACGGTCCTGCACGACGGCAGCGGGCTCTCGCGTGAAGACCGGCTCACCGGCCAGAGCCTGCTCGCGATGTTCCGCACCGACGCGGCGCCCACACACGCCGCACTGCGACCGGTGATCACCGGCCTTCCCGTCGCCGCGTTCAACGGGTCGCTGGCCGGCCGGCTCGGATCCGCCGACAAGGCCGGGCGTGGCCGGGTGCGTGCGAAGACCGGAACTCTGACCGGCGTGCACGGCCTCGCTGGCGTCACCACGGACCTGGACGGGAACGTGTTCGCCTTCGTGTTCATCGCCGACAAGGTGAAGGTCCCCAAGACGCTCGAGGCCCGCGCCACTCTCGATGACCTCACCGCCGCGCTGGCTTCCTGCCACTGCTCGGCCTGAACCAGGGCTGAGGGACTCCCGCGTAGGGTTCCCGGCATGACACAACAGTCCTCCATGATCGACTGGAACCTCGCGGTGAAGATCGGCTCGCGGGTCGCCGGTGAGGGGCCCGAGGTCACCGCGGCCGAGGCCGACGAGGCCGTTCGTCAGCTGCGTGAGGGGGCCAACCGCTCCACGGGCCTGGTCCGGGACTTCACCGGCCTGGCCGCCGCCGAACGCACTGCGCCGGTCCTGGTCGTCGACCGGGCCGGGTGGGTGGAGGCCAACGCGCAGTCCTTCGAACAGATCATCAGCCCGATCGTCGGGAAGTTGACTGACAAGAAGACCCCCGGCGCGATCGGCCGTGCCATCGGATCACGCGTGACCGGCACCGAGGTCGGGATGATGCTCGGTTTCATGGGCTCGCGGGTGCTGGGCCAGTTCGACCCGTTCCACCCCACGGCTGGCCGCCTGCTGCTGGTGGCGCCCAACGTCGTTCACACCGAGCGCGAGCTCGAGGTCGACAGCGACGACTTCCGGCTGTGGGTCTGCCTGCACGAGGAGACCCACCGGGTGCAGTTCACCGCGGTGCCGTGGATGCGCGAGCACCTCTACGCCCAGATCCAGGCACTCGCCGACACCGTCGAGGTCGAGAAGACACTCGAGGAGGGCATCAAACGCCTCACCGGATCGATCAAGGGCGAGGGCAGTCTCCTGGATGCGGTCAGCAGCCCCGAGCAGCGCGAGATCATCGACCGGGTCACGGGCGTCATGTCGTTGCTCGAGGGCCACGCCGACGTGGTGATGGACGGCGTCGGGCCCGAGGTGATCCCGAGCGTCCGGAAGATCCGCCGCAAGTTCAACCAGCGCCGCAAGGGCGTCGGCACGCTCGACCGGATCCTGCGCCGCCTGCTCGGCATGGAGGCCAAGATGGCGCAGTACCGCGACGGCGCCGTCTTCGTCCGCGCCGCGGTCGACAAGGGCGGCATGGACGGCTTCAACGCCGTGTGGGCCGGCCCGGAGAACCTCCCGTCCAAGGCCGAGATCGAGGACCCCGACCTCTGGCTGGCCCGGGTCCACGGGTGAGCTTGCACCCGGCGGTCGCCGCGGTGCGCCTGGGGGTACGCCGCGTGCTGGCCGGGGTCGGTCCCGGCGAGGTGGTCCTCGTGGCCTGTTCTGGCGGGGCGGACTCGCTGGCGCTGCTCTCCGGCGCCGTCTTCGAGGCGCGCCGCCCGGGGCTGAAGGTGATTGGAGCGACCGTCGACCACGGGCTCCAGGACGGGTCGGCGGAGCGGGCCGCCGCCGTGGTGGCCCAGATGGCCGGGCTCGGCGCGGATGAGACCGTCTCCTCCCGCGTGGGCGTCGTCGACGGTGGAAACGGTCCCGAGGCCGCTGCCCGACATGCGCGCTACGCCGTGCTGGAGCAGCTGGCCGACCACTTCGGGGCGTCCGTCGTACTCCTCGGGCACACCCGTGACGACCAGGCCGAAACCGTGCTGCTCGGGCTGGCCCGGGGGTCGGGTGGCCGTTCGATCGCAGGGATGCGCCGCGGGTTCGACCGGTTCCGTCGCCCGCTGCTCGACGTGTCGCGCGCCGACACCGCGGCCGCGTGCGGGGCCGAGGGCATCGAAGCCTGGCAGGACCCCCACAACGACGATCCCCGGTTCACCCGGGTGCGGGTGCGCCACCATGTGATGCCGATGCTGGAGACCGAGCTCGGCCCCGGGGTCGCGGTGTCGCTGGCCAGGACCGCCGACCTGCTCCGCCCCGACATGGAGCTCCTCGACGACCTCGCCGAGCAGACACACCGGGACCTCGGCGGGGGATTCGCGCTCCCGGTGGCCGATCTGGAAACGCTGGCCGGCCCGTTGCGGACCAGGGTGCTGCGGCGCGCTGCCCTGGCCGCCGGCAGCCCGCCCACCGAGTTGTTCCGCGAACACGTCGATGCGATCGATCGGTTGGTCACCGACTGGCGGGGACAGAAGTGGGTCGATCTGCCCGGCCACCTGCGGGCCGTGCGCCGCGACGGCGTACTCGCCGTGGAACCGCCGCCGGTTTCCCCGCCTACCCGCCCCCCCCTCACGGCCCCCGGGGGTGGCCTTTTGCCGGGTGGGGGGGGGTCACCCCGGGAGGGGGGTGTGGCAGTCTGATCGCCATGGATTCAGCCCACGTCGAGAGCGATCTTGTCAACGTCCTCTTCACCGAGGAACAGATCCAGGACCGACTCCGTGAAATGGCCGTCGAGATCGAGCGCGACTACGAGGGCAAGGATCTCCTCATGGTAGGTGTGCTCCGCGGGGCGGTGATGGTGATGGCTGACCTGTCCCGCTCGCTCGCCCGCCACGTCGAGATGGACTGGATGGCGGTCAGCTCCTACGGCTCCGGGACCAAGTCAAGCGGGGTGGTGCGGATCCTCAAGGACCTCGACACCGACATCTCCGGGCGCCACGTCCTGGTCGTCGACGAGGTGATCGACACCGGCCTCACGCTGAGCTGGCTGATCTCCAACCTGTCGAGCCGCAGCCCGGCCTCGGTCGAGATCGCCACCCTGCTGCGCAAGCCCGAAGCCCTGTCGATGCCGGTTGAGCCGAAGTACATCGGCTGGGACATTCCCAATGAGTTCGTGGTCGGCTACGGTCTCGACTACAAGGAGCGCTATCGCAACCTCCGCGACATCGGGACGCTCGCGCCGCACGTCTACTCCTGAGTCGGCTCCGGTTGTCGCGCTCATGTACCGTCAGACTTCGCACACGTCGACGCTCAACAACGTCCTGAGCTGTTCCGGAAGAAGTCTGTGAAGCGTATATTCAAGGGTCCCTGGCTGTGGATCGTCCTTGCCGTGGTCGGCGTCCTGCTGGCTCTGCAGTACCTCGCGCCCAGTGGCGGGTACGACGAGATCGAGACCTCCCAGATGTCGAAGTACATCGCGAAGGGTGAGATCAAGGAGATCACCTTCATCGACAACGACCAGGAGATCAAGGCCGTACTTGACTCCGACGTCGACCGAGAAGGCGGCAAGAAGGTCTACGCCCACTGGATCAAGGGCCAGCAGAACGATCTGGTCAGGGCTGTCCAGGCGCAGATCGACGACGGCAAGATCGAGAAGTCGAACTCGGAGAACCCGCAGCCGAGCATCCTCGGTCAGCTCTTCGCGACGCTGATCCCGTTTGCGTTGATCATCCTGCTCTTCGTCTTCCTGATGACCAGGATGCAGGGCGGCGGTGGCGGCGTGATGAAGTTCGGCAAGTCCAAGGCCAAGCTGATCACCAAGGACATGCCGAAGACGTCGTTCGCCGATGTCGCGGGCTGCGAAGAGGCCATCGAGGAGCTCGGCGAGATCAAGGAGTTCCTCCAGGAGCCCGCCAAGTTCCAGGCCGTCGGCGCCAAGATCCCCAAGGGCGTGCTGC
>JAKDNC010000151.1 GCA_030452025.1 Nocardioides sp.
GGGGCTGGGCGGCCCATCTGGAGGCCGGTGGCTGTGGTGGGGCGTCGTTGCCACCACATGCGGTAGCCGCGCAGGATGACGACGATGAGCCCGATCGCCAGTCCGGCGAGGATCAGCTGGTTGGTGATCCCGAACAGGATGCCCATGTGGGCGCCGATGATCCAGTCGCTCAGCTTGGCCATGAACGGCCAGTCGGACTGGTTGACGCGGTCGACGACTTGGCCGGTGGTGGGGTCGACGGTGATCGCGTCGTACCGGGTGGGCGCGCTGCGCTTGTTCTCGGCGACCGTCCACGCCGAAGTGTCGTCCGCGGGCGGGGTGATGTTCAGCGGTGCGCGCAGGCCCTGGCTCATGGCGGTGGCCATGACGCCATTGATGCCGACACCGGCGGTGAAGATGTCGTCGCCGGCGGTGGCGGCCTCTGCCATGTGGGCATGGTCGTGGCCTCCGGACGTGGCCGGCTTGTCGGAAAGTGAGGTGTTGATGGGCCGGCTGTTCCAGTCGAAGGAGTGACGGATGTCGCCGATCTTGGCGCCGGCATGGTTCGACCACGTCAGCCCCGAGACGGACAGGGCCAGCAATCCGACCGCGATCCAGGTGCCGATGACGCCGTGCCAGGACAGGTTCCGGGCTCGTCCGCGCTTCTTCAGGTCCGGTGTGACGATCTGACGAAGTCGTTTGTCCGAACGACGTCGACCGATCCATAGGGCCAGTCCCCCGAGGACGACGACCCACAGCCAGCTGGCGGCCAGTTCGCTGTAGTTGCGGCCGACCGCACCCAGGTGCAGGGTTCGGTGCAGGGTGTCGATCCACTCGCGCACGCCGAGCCACTGCCCCAGCGAGGTCTCCTGTCCGCGGACGTCGGCGGTGTAGGGGTCGACGAAGACCGTCTTGGTCAGCTCCTCGCGTACGGTGTCGTCGGTGAACACCACCCTGGTGCTGCTGTCCTCAGAGACCGGGGGCGTGATGCTGACGATGTCACCACTGGGGTGTGCCTGGCGTGCGGCGGTGACCTGTTCGCTCAGCGGGAGCTGTGCGTCGCCGACCGGGACCCTGAGCTGGTCGTGGTAGACGATGTTCTCGATCTGGGGTGCGGCGGTGTAGATCAGGCCGGTCGTCGCCGCGATCAGGATGAACGGTGCGATCAGGATGCCGGCGTAGAAGTGCAGGCGCAGCACGAGCGGCCGTAGCTGGGTCCAAAGCCCTGTGCGCCTCGGCTGAGGCGCGACGGCTGGAGGTTCGGGTGGGCTGAGCTGATCGGTGGTCATGGGGGTTCCTTTCAGGGGTCAGGCGAGCAGAGACTGGGCGAGGTATTCGCCCTTGCGGCAGCCGGGCGGGATCGCGAAGACGGCCGACCCGATCGGGGTCGTCCACGTGTTGAGCAGGTCGAGCTCGTCGAGGCGACGTTGAATCGGGACGTACTGGTGGTCGATGTCGGCCTGGTAGGTCGCGAAGATCAGCCCGGAACTGCTGAGCTGGCCCGCCGGTGGTGGTTCGTCGTAGTTGTAGGGGCGGCGTAGGAACCGTTGTCTCGGGTCGTCGGACCTGGCTCGGCGGATGTGCGCGAAGGGTTCGATGACCTCCAGGCCGAGATCGTTGAGCGCTTCCAGGTCCGGTTCGTCGTTCTCGTGGGACCCGGTCAGGGGTGCACCGTTGTGGAGGCGTCGGCCGATGGCCTGTTCACGTCCGGTCCGGTCGAGTTCGTCCCAGGTGTCCAGGTGCATCGCGATCCGCCTCACCACCTGGGACGTTCCGCCGGTGATCCAGTCCGGCTGGGCTCCGAACCATTCGCGGGACCGGTCGCCGATCCAGAACAGTGACGACTCGGCGGCGGTGTCCAGGTTGCGGGTGCCGTCGACTTGTCCCATCAGGTTGCGCATCGACGCACCGGTTCCTGCGGCGGCCGCGGAGTGCCGGAATCCGCGCTGGACCCAGCGGACCGTCACGAAGGTCCTGGCGTCCTTGGTCAGCAGGCGCAGGGCGTGGGAGACGGTCATCTCCTCGTCAGCGCAGATCTGCAGCAGCAGATCCCCACCGGACCACGCCTTCTCGAGCCGGTCGATTCCGAATGACGGCAGCGGCTTGAGCCAGGTCGGCTTCTGGTGCGCCATCCCTGTCGCGTCGAACACACCGGGACCGAGACCGAGCGTCACCGTCAACCGTGCCGGCATCTGCGCCAGTTCGGGTTCGGTGTCGGCCAGCCCCGGCCGGCCGTCAACGAGTCGTGCGATGTCGTCGGTCCAGATCCGCATCAACCGGATCAACGCCTCACGGTCCACACCCGCGCGCAGGTCGTAGGCGACGAACACCGCGTAGGCCTGCGGGGGTGTGGCGACTCCGGCCTGGTGCCGGCCATGGAACGGCACCGTGGCCGGGACACCCGCGTCTGGCGTGGTGCCGGCTGCGACCGCTTCGCGGGCTCCGACTCCGATCGCTATGCCACCAGCGGCGACGGCGCCGGTGCGTAGCAGGTTCCGCCTACTCAGGCCCTCACCGCCGCCCAGGTCCGCCTCACTCATGGCCCATGTCGTCCATGTCCATGTGGTCATGGCCGTCCATGTCGTCATGGCCTTCGTAGTTCTCCTTGGCTCCGGAGAAGGTGCGGGCCGGTGCGGTGAACTTCATGGTCGACTTGTCGGCGAACGTCAACGTGACCGTGACGGTGTCGCCGGCCTTGATCGGCGTGGTGACGTCCATGAACATCAGGTGGTCCGAGCCGGGGTCGAGCTTGTGCGTGCCACCGGCGGGGATGACGAACCCGCCCTTCATCGGGCGCATCACCATCTCCCCCTCATCGTTGGTGGCCATCTCGTGCAGTTCCATCGACGAGGTCGAGCTGCTGGTCGCCGACACGATGACCGCCTGGTGGTCCGAGGCATTGCGCAAGGTGCCGAACGCTGCCGTCATGCCGGAGTCGGCCTCTTTGACCCACGGGTTCTCGATGGTGACGGTCGACGCCTGAGTCGCGGGGGCGGCATCACTTCCTCCGCACGCGGTCAAGGTGACGGCGGCGACAACCGCGACCAAGGCCGTCGCCATGGTCTTCGTCCGGCGGATGCCAAGGCGGCGAGTGGCGGGGCGGGTGGTGATGGATGTAGTCATGTGTTTCTCCGATCAGGTTCAGGTGTGGAATGCGTGGGACGCCGCAGGACCAAGAGCCCGGCCACGCCCAGGACGCCCGCGAAAGCGATGCCCACCGCAAGCCAGGGCACGCCCGACGAGGCGTCGCCTCTGGCCTTGGCAGGTCCCTCGGCCGGTGTGGTGGTCGAGGGGTGGCCGATCGCGAAGCGGATGAGGCCTTGGACGGGGTGACCGTCCTCGGAGACCACCCGCCACACGATCGAGTAGCTGCCGTCAGCCAGTCCCGCCGGGAACGGGGTCGAGACGACAGTGCGATCGATGGTGGGGGTCTTGCGGCTGATCACCGTGTCGGTGTCGTCGCGCAGGACGATCGCCGGGGCGATGTTCAGGATGTTTTCGTTGAACTCCAGTTCGATGCTGCCCGGTGCCGTGGTCAGCACCGCGCCTTCTTCAGGGGTCGATCCGATCAGGGCGCTGTGCGCGTTCGCCGGACCAGCCCACAGACAGCAGGCAGCCACGACACAGGCGCAGGCCATGATCGCCCGTCCCACAAGGGACACGCGCATGGTGAGGTACTCCTCGATGACGCCTGACCGAGGCAAACAGGCAGGCGGACGACACACCCGTGGGTGCGAGGACGGACAGATCCGCCGCGCAGTCCGACCGAAGCGTGTGGCTCAGGCAGCGGTCGGGTACGCGGCAGTCGTCGGCGGCGCTCGCCCAGGCGCCGTGTGCGGCCACGTGGACGGCAGCAGCCGCTTCACCGTCGCGACGACCACGCTGGCCACGATGACCGGCGCGGCGCAGATAAGGATGAGTGCTGCCGGCCGCAACGCAAGAACGTCAACCAGCGCCCACAACGTGGCTTCGCCCCATCGCACGAGACCGACCAGCAGAACCGCACCCCCGACGTGTGACATGACCATCTGATGGCCGGTGCCCATGGCTTCCATGTGGGGTGCGCCGTTCAGGGGCGACATGCTGAGCAGATGCACGGCAGCTTGGGCTAGGAGGAAGATCGCGAGGAGCTCACGCACCGACCACCGGCGGCGACTCAGTGTCCAACTCAACACCGCCGACGGCAGCAAGACCAGTGCGATCACCGGCAACGCAGGGGCCGCTCCGCCCCCGGCGAGATGGCATCCGAGTCCGATCGTGACCGTCAGTAGCGCCACGACACCGGCACGCCAGGCGCGCGCGGGCCCCGACGTCAACGACGACGGATCGGCATCCGGCAGGGCGGTCACGACGACAATGTATCGACCCGCCGACACCCCGAGGACAGGGGGTACTACATTGTGTAGAAGACGCGGTTGCGCCGACCGCGTTCAGGATCCGGAGGAATAAGAGTGGAACAGGGCAGACGACGGGCACACGGCCAACTCGAGGCCCACGTGCTCCAAGCACTGTGGGCCGCAGCCCAACCGATGACGGCACGCGAGATCCTGGAGGCCATCCCCGGCCGGACTCCCGCACACACCACCGTGCTGACCGCCCTGGAGCGCCTGCGCGACAAAGGCGACGTCGAACGCATCAGCGCCGACGCGCGCGGCATACGCTTCGCCGCCACCCGAACCGAGGCCGAGCACACCGGGCTGGCAATGCTCCAACGCCTCAGTCACGCCACCGACCGCGAAGCCGCCCTGATGCGATTCGCCGGCAGCCTGGACGCCAAAGACGTCGCATTCCTGCGCCAAGCCATCTCCACCGACATCACCGACCCTCAGTGACAGGCCACCGGCGATGAGGATCACGTGGCAGGTGTGCATCGGGTTGATCCTGTACGCCGCGGCACTGACCGCCCTCGCCCCCTTGCTGGTGCGGCGACAGTCCTGGTATCTCCACCGTCCCGACCGCGTGCTCACCGTCTGGTTCGCTGCCCTGTTCTCCAGCCTGGGAGCCCTCACCGCTGCGATGCTCCTCGCGCTCACCACCCTGGCAGCCGACCGCGGCCATCTCCACGGGACACGACAGGCACTCATCACTGAGCTGTCCGTGTGGGCGCTGCTCATCATGGTCGGAGCAGCCATCGCCTTGGTCAGCGCCCGAGCAGAAGGGCTCCTGGCCGCATCTCGCCAGACGCGCCGCGACATGCAGTGCCTGAGCGCCACCTTGGCCTACCGCACCGAGGAACGCTCAGGCTGCCATGTCACCTACCTCGCAGCAGACGAACCCATCGCCTGCTCCGTGACAGGACGCAGCCCGGAGATCTTCGTGTCCTCCGGACTGGAAAGCCGCTTGCGCCCCACAGAACTCAATGCCGTGATCGAACACGAAATCGCGCACCTCACCCACCGCCACTCGCTGACGACCTATATCGCCGACCTCGCTGCCACCACCGCACCTTGGATACCGGCATCCCAAGAGCTCCGACGATCTACGGCCGTACTCATTGAGTTCATTGCCGACGACCGCGCCTGCTGCTCGACAACGCACGACCATCTCGTCGATGCCCTCAATGCACTGAACACAGGCAAAGGCGCGGACCTGAACCGAGTGCGCATTGGACGACTTACTCAGCCAGTCCACGCCGCCACGCTTCGCTAAGGCGCATTCACCAGCAGCCCAGATGTCACGTTCCGCAGCGCCGATTTCGCCACGGATGCTGCCTGCCGTGTCGTTGGCGAACAGGTCGACCGCGGGGCTCTCTACGGTGGGACCCTCACCGTTGATGGGCGCTCAATGCCGTCGCCGGCGTTACTACTCGTGGGGTGCGTCCACTGGCCGGTGGACGTGCGGGCGGGTGTCGGTGACCCATGCGGCGCCACGAGGCCCATGAACGCGATGGGTCCGGCCACCGCGGTCGCCCCGCCGGCCAGCAAGACCACCGCCAGAGCGCCGACGACCCGGGCCACCAGAAGACGGGAACGCTCGGCGGTGACGAATATCCAGAGGAGCCAGCTGGCATTGGAATTGGACGCTTCGGAAGTTCAGTCGATCTGACCGATGGGATCGCGCTTTTCGGCCTGGAAGATGTCTTCGGTGCGGCCGCGTGCCCAGTAGCCAGAGATCGAGATCGACTCGCGGGCAATGCCGCGCTTGGCGAGGATCGCCCGTACGACCTTGATCGACTCGCGCTCACCATGGGCAAAGACCTGGACAGTGCCAGTGTTCGCCGGCCAGCCCTCGTCGACAGCGCGGGCAAGAAACCCCGTGTCGGCCAGGTCAGGATTGATCAGCCACTTCACCTGGACCTGGCTGGAGTTCTGAACGTCAATGATGTCTTGGGGATCGCTGATCTCCAGCAGCGCGATTCCCTGCGCTGTCGTAGGTAGCGTCTCGATCGCCGCTGCGATGGCCGGTAGCGCTGACAAGTCACCGGCGAAGACATGCCAGTCGGTGGAGGTATCAGGGGCATAGCCGCCGCCCGGGCCGGCCAGGATGAGCTGGTCTCCCGGCTTAGCGTGGGCCGCCCATGGCGCCGCGATGCCGCTGTCGCCGTGCACCACGAAGTCGATTGCGAGGCGTCGGGCCTCCCGGTCGACCCAGCGGACGGTGTAGGTGCGGGTTACCGGCAACTGCTCAGGCGGCAAACTCTGACGCAGGGCGGCCAAATCATAGGGTGGATCCAGTTTGAGGGCCGGATCGACGAACATCAGTTTCACATATGCGTCCGTGCTGCCATTGTCGGCGAACTCAGATAATGACTCGCCGCCCGCGACCACGCGCACCAGGTGCGGGCCCAGCCACTGGGTCGACTCCACTGTCAGGACGTGTTGCGGCGGGGGCGTACGACGCTGTGGTGTTGCCTGCGCTGCCACTTGCTCGGCCATAACCTGCTCCTTCACTAGATTCCTCCTTACCTTAGCCTTACCTAAGCAATGTCGGTAGGATGAGCACCGTGTCAACCCACACCCAAGGCGCTGCCGAATGGGTCCCCACCCGTGACGGGCGCGAGCTCTACGCGATGGTGCTGCCCGGACCGGACGCGCATGCGCCAACTGTGGTGTTCGAGGCCGGGTCCGGTGCCAACCGTTCTTCGTGGGCCCTGGTCCAACCGGCCGTGGCTGAGTTCGCCCGGGCCGTTGTCTACGACCGGTCCGGTCTTGGCCGCAGCGCCCGTGACCCGAGTTCGCGGGCCCTGTCTCGGATGGCCGAGGACCTTTCAGACCTGCTCGACCATTTCGGATCTGGACCATTCATCCTGGTCGGGTGGAGCGCGGGTGGCCCGATCGTCCGGGCCACGGCAGCCCTACAGTCCGATCGCATCACCGGAGTGGTCCTGGTCGACCCCACCGACGAGGCAGCAGAGATTCTGTTTAGTCGACGCTTCCGCCAGACAGAGAAGGTCGCGCTACGAGCCGGGCTCCAGCTCGCGCGCGCCGGATTGTTAGGGCGCATCTACGCCTCTGTCTACAGGTCGATCCCGCTGTCCGACGACGTGCGCCACGACCTCAACACCGAAGGATTCACCCCCGGTGTCCTCCAGACCCAGATCGCGCAGTCGCGCACCTACCTCGACGAGCTCCAGGTATTCCGCAGCAACCCACCCGAACTCGGCCCCATCCCCGTCACCGTGATCTCGGGAGCACGCACTGGCGACGGAATGAACGCCGTAACCCGAGCCGCAGCCAACGCCTCCCACGCCCACCGCGCAGCGCAGTCTCCTGCCGGACGCCACGTCATCGCGCATGACTCCGGCCACTACGTGCCACTTACCGAACCCACAGTCGTCATTGGTGAGATCCGTCGCGTCGCGGCATAACCGATACCTGGTCAGGCAAGGAAATCTGGCCGGCCACAGGTTCTGCG
>JAKDNC010000152.1 GCA_030452025.1 Nocardioides sp.
TCACCATGTGCGCCTTACGTGTGCCCCATGCCCCCCCCCGCATCTACCCAGGGGGCCCGCGTCTTCGAAGAGGCGGACCCGCTGGTGTTGTCCGGGGGCGCCGCCCTCTCGGAGGTCGACGTCGTCTTCGACACCTACGGAACGCTTGACCGCGACGCCGGGAACGCCGTGTTGATCACACATGCCCTCACCGGTGATGCCCACGCGAGCGACTGGTGGGCCACGATGGTCGGTCCCGGGAAGCCCGTCGACACCAACCGGTTCTTCGTGATCTGCCCCAACCTGCTCGGTGGCTGCAACGGCACCACCGGGCCCCGCTCGACCGACCCGGTGACCGGCCGCCGCTACGGTCTCGACTTCCCGATTCTCTCGATGAGCGACCTGGTCGCCGTCCATCGTCGGCTCATCGCCCATCTCGGGGTGTCCCGGCTCTACGCCGCCGTGGGCGGTTCGCTCGGCGGGATGCAGATCCTGCAGTGGGCGCTGGAAGCTCCCGACGAGATCGCGCGGGCCGTCCTGGTCGCCGCGAGCAGCAGGCTGACCGCACAGAACATCGCCTTCTCGGCTGTCGCACGGGCCTCGATCACCGGCGACCCCGACTTCGCCGACGGACAGTACGCCGACGGCGCAGGCCCGCGGCAGGGCATGGCCGTCGCACGGCAGATGGCCCACATCACCTATGTCTCCGAGGAGAATCTCGAGCGGAAGTTCGGCCGCCGATTCCAGCGCGCCGAGTCCCAGCCGGGCTTCGGAGTCGACTTCGC
The DNA here is from genome assembly GCA_030452025.1 of Nocardioides sp. Lineage (GTDB taxonomy): Bacteria > Actinomycetota > Actinomycetes > Propionibacteriales > Nocardioidaceae > Nocardioides. Next base: position 765 of record JAKDNC010000152.1, read on the forward strand.
GGTCGAGTCCTACCTCGACCACCAGGGGTCGAAGTTCGTCGAGCGTTTCGACGCGCTCTCCTACCTCTGCTTCACCCGTGTGATGGACTACTTCGACCCGTTCCCCCACAGCCCAGACGGCATAGCCAGCCCCGACCGAGCAGACGGCACCGACGGCACCGGCTCCCCGAGCGGGGCGGAAGCGGACTCGGCCGGCGGCTGGCCCGACTTCCTGGTCCTCTCCTTCACCTCGGACTGGCGCTTCGACACACGCCACTCGGTCCGGATCGCCCGCGAGCTCGTCGGGCGAGGTGCGCGCGTGGACTTCCGCGAGATCGAGTCGCCGTGGGGACACGACTCCTTCCTCTTCGAGATCGACGGCTACCAGTCGGCAGTGACCTCCTTCCTGGCGTGAGGCTCATCGGAGCCACTCCGTTGCCTTGCCGAGCAACTCCTTGACGCGCTTCCACTCCTCGCGGGCCTGGTCGATCTCGCCGCGCTCGCAGGTGTTGTCCATCAGCGCTCCCGGATCGTCGATGCCCACCCCGGCCAGGTTGCGCTGGCTGGTCGAGCCGTCGTCGAGGTAGCCAGAGTGTCCGTGGCTCCCCTGCAGGTCCAGGCGCTGGTGAGCGTCGGTGGACAGGTGATGCATCCCCTCCAGACCGCTCGGGTCGCTACCGAACATCCCGAGATCACTGATCCCGTCCCACCTCGCCTCGAGGAGGTAGTGGTGACCGAGCGGAACATCGAGGCCGGCCAGGTCGCTGACGCCGAGGCCCGGTGAGCCAAGGTAGACCGCGTCGTCGACCCCGGTCGACCTGGTCAACGTGATGCCGAGGGTGAGCGAGCCGTAGGAGTGGCCGGCCCCGGTCAGGTGGGGATCGGTGTCCCGGGAAGCGTCGAGGCCGTTGAAGAATCCGGCCAGGTCGTCGGCACCGGCGCGGGCCAGGTCGTCGTTGACCACCGAGCTTGACCCCAGGTCGAACAGTGAGCGGTCGACCTGGGGCGTGTCGACACCGAGGTAGAGCACGGCCGCGTTCTCGTCGTGGCCGCTGAGGGTGTTCATCGTGGAGCGCAGGTCGTCGAGCTCCGCGTCGTAGTCACCGAGCTTGTCCCGGACGTGGGAACCGAGACCGGGGACGAAGACGGTGACGTTCCGGGCCTTGTCGACGTCGCCGAGGGAGATCACCGTGCGCAGGCCCTCCGGCCCGGAGGCATCGAGCTGCAGGAGCTGGCGATCGCCGTGATGGGTCTCCAGCAGCGCCTCGATGTCGCGGAGATCGGCGAGCTTGTCCTCGACTCCGGGGGCCTTCCCACGCAACTTCAGGAGCGTCCGGCGCAGTGCCTCGAGCCGGGTCACGTTGGCCAGGTGGCGGGCCTGGCCTGGAATCCCGTCGGTGTTGCCAATCCAGTCGGGATGGAGGTTGCTCACCCGTCGTTGCTCGCTCGGGGTGAGGCCGCGCCACCAGGCGTTGAGATCGCCCAGGCCACCGGTGGGTGGCTCCATGATGGCGCGGTTGCCTGCCCCCCGTCCCGACGCATCCGCGTCACGCAGGGATCCGTGACCACCGTCAACCAAGCTGTGGGCGATCTTCATGAGCAGCCGGGCGAGCTCACTGTCGGCGTGGTCGGCTGCCTCCAGCGCGGAGCGGAGATGCCCGGCGAGCTCCTCGGCGCGACGGGCCCGGTCAGCCTGCTCGTGGGGGTCGGCGAATTCCGTCCTGGTCTCGGTGACGGCCAGCCGTGTCCGGTCCACCACGAAGTCCTCCCGGTCGGCATCGGCGAGCGCATGGGCAAGGATCCGCTGGGCATCGAGTGTCGCGACCCCGCCCACATCGATCGCCCGGGTCGCTCCGGAGACCTCGGCCAGCAGGTCGTCGAGCTCCCCGGTGAGCAGCTTCTGGTTGGACCGCGCAGCATCGGCCGCGTCGCCGTACCACCCGGTCGGGACCCGTCCGTCGTCGATCTCGGCCTGGAGGGAGAGCAACCGTCCCCGGCGCGCGACCAGCGCGTCGGCGGCTCCTGCGAGCAGGTGTGGCTGCCAGTCGAGGACCTGGCGAACGGTCGGGCCCATCACCACGCGCCGATCTGCTGGTGGTGCCGCGGGACGGGCCACTGCGGCACCCGGTCATCGAGAGCGACGACCACCTGGTCCTCGGCGGTGTCATAGTCGTCCGCACCGTCTCGCAGAGCCCGAGCGTGCGCCGAGGTGGCCTTCGTCCAGTTTGCGAACGACTCCTCCCAGACGGCAGCCAAGGCAGCCGCGGCCTCGGCGCTCCGGGAGCCGGGCAACGCCTGCGTCACCGCGTCGAGGTCGTCGTGCGGGTGGATCCGCGCCACCGCACGGGCGGCCTGCGCCATCGAGACCGCGGCCCGGCGCACCTCGGGGGTGGCCACGGCGAACCTGTCGCGCGGACCACGCGTGATCGGGTGGGTCATCGGCAGGCTCCATGCGTTCTCGACGGCACGGACGGGGCCTGACCAGCATTGTGCCGGGCCCGCGCGGAGCTCGCTCGCGCCGTCCACAGGCGCGAAACCACCCCAGGCGTGGCAGGCTGCAGACATGCCACAACACAACGTCAACGGCGGGGACCTGGAGCCTTGCGGGACCGACCCGGTCACCGGCTTCTACCGCGACGGAACCTGCGCCTGCGGACCCGACGACGTGGGCCTGCACGCCGTCTGCACGGTGATGACCACCGAGTTCCTCGAGCTACAGCGGAGCATCGGCAACGACTTGTCCACGCCTCGCCCGGAGTGGCACTTCCCCGGCCTTGCCCCCGGCGACCGGTGGTGCGTGGTCGCCGAGCGCTGGCTCGAGGCACACGACGCCGGTGTGTCCGCCCCAGTCGTGCTGGCTGCCACCAGCGAGCGTGCACTCGAGATCATCGCGCTGGACCAGCTCCGGGAGCAGTCGGTCGACGTGCCGGAGGACCCACGCTCCCTGGAGTGAGGCCCTGTATCCGGTGGCCCTGGCCCTCCTCCAGTCTCCGGTGTCTCAGTCCTCGAGGACGGAGATGTCCTTGTGCCAGGACTGGGTGACGTACTTCGTCTTCCAGCCCATCCCGACGTAGAGCTGGTCGGCCCCAGTGGAGGAGTCGGCGTCGACCTCAAGACCGACCCGGTCCCGGCCTCGCGCCGCGGCATCGGCGATGATCGTCTTCAGCAGGCCCTTGGCCACGCCCCGACCACGGGCGGTCTCCAGGACGCCGAGGTAGGCGACGTACGAGCCGTCCGGCCCGTCCCCTCCCTCCGAAACGGTGCCGACCAGGGCGCCGACGGGCTCGGGGTCCCCCCCGCCGTCGATGATCTCGGCCAGCCACCAGTGGTCCCACCGGTGACCGGGGTCCTCGCGGAGCCGGAAGAGGAACTCCTCGAACGACTCCTCGGAGGAGTTGAAGTGGTCAGTGAAGGAGCTCTCGAGGATGTCGTGGACGGCGTGCAGGTCGTCCTCGTCAGGCATTCCGTCTCCCTCGCGGCGTACCTGCCTGAAGACGACGCCCTCGCGCTCCCAACGCTCCGGGTCAGGCACCAGCCCGGACTCTTCAGCGGTGACCGGGCGGCTCATCTGCCACCAGGTGCGGACCTTGCTGAATCCGGCCGCGGTGAGCCGTGTCTGGTGCCAGGTGTCGTCCTCGAAGGCGCCGGTGTCGACCTGCTGCACCTTGAGGCCGCGGGCCTTGCCGACCTCGCGGGCCTGTCCCTCGCCCCAGACCAAGAGCAGTTCCGAGACACGTTGGGCGATGAGGTCTGGGAGATGCCGATCGACGATGCGGATGAACAGCATCCGGTTGACCGAGCGGTCGTGGACGCTGGCCCAGGCGCGGATCCGGCCGGAGCGGTCTCGAAGGATGATGTTCTCCCGCATGCGCAGGCCGCTCGCGGAGATCTCGACGAGTACGTCGCCCTCGCTGGCGCTTGCCCAGCCGCGGCCGGCCACCTCCTCGACACGCAGCATCTCGGTGAGCTCCGCGACGTCCTCGGGCCTGTCGGGATCGGGGGTGTCCGCCTGCCAGCCGACCGGAAGGCCGGGGTCGTCGGGAAGGACCTCCTCGAGGTCGCTCTCGAACCGGTTGTCTTCTGGGATCATCGGGTCTTCTGGGATCATCAGTAGACATTCTGCCGCATCGGGCGCCGCCACGTCCGCGCGCACCGCAAACGGTCACGTAGGGTCTGGCGCATGCGAATGGGACGACGACTGATGCGCGCCGCAACGAAGAGTTGGTTCGACCGCAGCAATCGGGGTGCTCCCCAGGGTCCGGTCAGCAGGTCCTCGACGGGCGACAGCGGGTCCGACCCGGTCCTGGGCGGGCTGGAGGACGTCGCCGCCCAGATGGGCGCAGAGATCCACCCGCTCGGCGAGGACGCCTGGGTGGTGCAGTCATCCCGGGTCGCCAACCCCAAGGCCGGCCCCGTCCAGGTCCAGAACCTCGATGACCGGACATGGGTCGTCCAGCGCTCCAAAGGTGGCGTCCGCAACCTGCGCCGGATCGGCCCGCCGAAGGCCCGCACCCACCTTGTCTCCGCCAACGGCGCCGCCCAGCGCCACGCCCGCCAGATCCAGCAGGGAATCAGCGACTACGCCGGCGAGGCCCACATCGCATGGATGCTCCGCCGCCTCGAGATCAACGTGGTGCTCGACGTCGGCGCCAACGTCGGTCAGTTCGCGACCAAGCTCCGCGAGCACGGCTACGAGGGCCGGATCATCTCCTTCGAGCCGCTGGCCGAGTTGGCCGAGGTGCTCCAGAAGAAGTCGGCCGACGACCCCGACTGGCAGGTGCTCAACTACGCCCTCGGCGAGGAGGACGGCACCGCCGAGATCAACGCCAGGCCCGGCGCGATGAGCTCGCTGCTGCCGAGCAGCGACTTCGGCGAGAGCTGGCACGAGAACCTCCGCAAGTCCCGCAAGGAGACGATCCAGCTCCGCCGGCTCGACAGCGTGTACGACGACGCGGTCGCTGGTGTCGACGACCCGAAGGTCTACCTCAAGCTCGACACGCAGGGGTTCGACCTGCCCGCCTTCAAGGGGGCCGGCGACGTCGTCAAGCAGGTCCGCGCGATGCAGTCCGAGGTCTCCTGTGTCCCGATCTATGACGGGATGCCGAAGCTCCACGAGACACTGCCGGTCTATGAGGAGGCCGGGTTCGCGATCAACGGAATGTTCCCGGTCAACTTCGACGGCCCGACCGCCCGGGTCATCGAGTTCGACATGGTGCTGATCCGCGACGAGTCTGCCGACTGAGCCGGGGTCAGCCCTTCAGCGCCGCCTCGTCGACCGTGACCAGGGCAACGCTGGTGACCGCCGCGAGGCACTCGTTCCGGCTGGCCGCCACCTTCTCGGGCGTGACCACCAGCTCGCCGTCCTGACGGCTGAGGGTGGCGTCCTTCGGGACGTCGCAGCCGATCGCGATCACGGAGCCGAGGAGAACCCTGCCCTCGTCGTCCGCGTGTTTGTCGAAGGCACTCTGGACGCCCTCCGCCAGCTGGTCACCGGAGAGGTCGGCGAGGAACGCGTCGACGTCTGCCTGGCTGCGCAGCGGCACGGCGGCCGGGCTGAGGTTCCCGCCGGCGTTGGTCTGGTCGAGGATCGTGATCACACCGGCGTCCACGCTCCCCTCGCCCTGGTCATCAGGACTCGGCGATCCGGACCCCGGGGTCTGCGACCCTGAGGCGGCCGGGTCGGACGCGGTCGCGTCGCCACCCCCTTCGCCACCCTCGTCGTCGCTGCAGGCGACCAGGGCGAGGTTGAGGGCCACGGCCATGAACATTCCGAGAGTTCGCTTCATAGAGGTAGGACGATACGGCTCACGGATTGGTTCCCACCGTCGGTGGCGGACTCAGACCCAGAACATGTAGTAGGCGCCGATCAGCGCGGGGATGACTCCCAGCAGTATCCAGGGGGTCACGAGTGTCGCCTGGTGAATCGCGCGCCCGGCCAGGACCGCGATGATCCCGAAGATCCCGGCGATCACCAACAGCCCCACCCGGGAGTCGCTGCGGGATTCCTCGATCGACCAGGCAGCCACGATCAGCCCGAGTGAGAGGTGGAGGATCGTGGTCACCGCAAGGACCGACATCACCCACTTCTGGACGTTGGACAGCGACATGCCTGCACCTCGGGTCGCCGGTGGACGCGGGTTGTTCGGATCCATCAGGTGACGCGGGCGCTTCACGGGAGTCGGCTCGGGCATGGGTTCATTGTCTCCTATCCCCGGCGGAACCCGGAATCCGCCGAAAGCCGCCGACAACTGGAACACTTGTCGCATGGGCGCGCACTCGCACAGCCACTCCCACTCTCCCTCCGGCACGCAATGGAATCGTTGACACCGTGACCTTCCTACCGTGGCCACTGCCGGCCCACACCGATCTGCGGGACCGTCTCCTTGCCGCCTACGAGACCGGTCGCGGCTACCACGACCGACGCCACCTCGCCGAGGTGCTCGAACGCCTCGACGAGCTCGGCCTGGCCGACGACGTCGAGGTGATGCTCGCCGCCTGGTTCCACGACTCGGTCTATCTCGGCACGGAGGAGGACGAGGAACGCTCGGCACGGCTCGCGGAGGCCGAGCTGGCCGGCGTACCCGACGTGGACGTCGCCGAGGTGGCGCGACTGGTCCGACTCACCGCCACCCATGACCCACCGGCTCACGACCTCCGCGGCGCTGCCCTGTGCGATGCCGATCTGGCGATCCTGGCCGCCTCGCCCGCCCGCTACGAGGAGTACGTCGCCGGGGTGCGCGCCGACTACGCCGACGTTCCGGATGCGTTGTTCCGGCGGGGTCGGCTCGCGGTCCTCGAGGAGTTGGCCGAACGCCCGTCGCTCTTCCGCACCGCCCACGCCCGGGCCGCATGGAGCCCCCGAGCCCGGGCAAACCTTGCCCGCGAGATCGCCTCGCTCCGGGGCTGAGCACCCAAAGGCGTCCTGCACCCCGGTCGCCCCCGCAACCACACCGCAGGACGCAGCGGGGTGGGTGGGTCAGCTCCGGGACTTGGGGCGACGCACGCCCGCCGCGGACAGGCGCCCTAACA
>JAKDNC010000153.1 GCA_030452025.1 Nocardioides sp.
GTGGCCTGGCGGTCCTCCTTGGCGCCGCGCTGGTGGGATCCGCGCTGTTGATGCTGCGTGAGTCCGACGAGACGAGGACCGTCACCGCTCATTTCCCGCGCGCGGTGAGCCTCTACAAGGGCTCCGACGTCCGTGTCCTCGGCGTCTCCGTCGGCACGGTCACTGCAGTGACGCCCGAAGGAAACTCGGTGCGCGTCGACATGGACTACGACGCCGAGGTGAAGCTCCCGGCGGATGCCAAGGCGGTGATCGTCACGCCGACACTGGTCTCGGACCGTTTCGTGCAGCTCACCCCTGCCTACACCAAGGGCGAGATGATGGCCGAGCGCGGCGACATCCCCCTTCCCGACACCGGCGTCCCGGTCGAGCTTGACCGCATCTACTCCAGCCTGAAGGACCTCTCCTCTGCGCTGGGACCCAACGGGGTCAACAGCGACGGCACCCTCAACCACCTGATGGCCGTGTCGGCGAAGCACCTCAAGGGCAAGGGCGCCCTCGGCAACAGGACGATCAACAGCCTCTCCGAGGCCGCGGAGACGCTCGGCTCGAACAGCGGCGACCTCTTCGCGACGGTGCGCCACCTGGCCGACTTCACCTCGACCCTGGCCAAGAACGACGAGCTCGTGGTCGCCTTCATGAAGGACCTCAGCGGGGTCTCTTCTGACCTCGCGGACGAGCGGGTGGAGCTGGAGCGGGCGCTCGGCAGCGTGGCGCAGGCAGTCGGAAGCGTCCGTGACTTCGTCAAGGACAACCGGAAGGCGCTGAGCACGGACCTGACCAAGCTGACCCGCGTGGTCAAGAACATCAACTCCGAGCGGAAGAACATCGACAAGGCGCTGACGGCCGGACCGGTCGGGCTGAGCAACCTCGTGCTCGCCTTCGATCCCAAGTCGGGGTCGATCGGCTCCCGCTTCGGGTTCTCCCAGAACGTCGCCGACGCGGATGGATTCCTCTGCGCAGTGGTGCAGCAGACCAAGCTGCCCAAGGTGACCAAGGACCTCGCCTGCAAGATCTTCAAGCTCGCCCTGGAGCCGGTCGGCTCGCAGGCCAACAAGAACCTGCCAACTGCGCAACGCAGCGACCGGGCACCGGTCGATCCGCGCGAGGTCCGCAACGTCCAGAAGAAGTACGGCTCCGACACCTCCTCGACGCTCGACGACCTGACAGGAGCCCGATGATGAAGCGCTTCTGGTCACGGTTGCTCCCGGCTGTCGCGATGTCGCTGACACTTCTGGTGGCCGGCTGCGACTTCGACGGTGCCTACGATCTCCCGCTGCCGGGGTCGCCGGTCGACAAGGACAACGCGTACGTCGTCTCCGCCGACTTCCACGACGTGCTCAATGTCGTTCCCAAGTCGCCGGTGATGGTCGACGACGTCACCGTGGGCGAAGTGACCGAGGTCGACCGGGTCGACTGGCACGCCCGGATCACGATGCGGATCCGCGACGACGTCGAGCTTCCGGCCAACGCGATGGCGATGATTCGCCAGACCAGCCTGCTGGGGGAGAAGTTTGTGTCACTGGAGCCCGATCCCGACGAGCCCGCAGTTGGGCAGCTCTCGGAAGGGGCGAAGATCCCGCTGGATTCCAGCGGTCGCAACCCGGAGGTCGAAGAGGTCCTCGGTGCATTGTCCTTCCTGCTCACCGGAGGTGGCGTCGCGCAGCTCGGGACCATCACGCACGAGCTGAACGCCGTGATGAACGGGCGCACCACCAAGCTGCGCTCACTGCTGCACAACCTCGACAGTGTCGTCGGCACCATCGACGACCAGAAGGCCGACATCATCGACGCGATGGAGTCGATGAATGACCTGGCCAAGACACTCAACACCGAACGGAAGACCATCGGAGATGCCCTGGAGGTGATGGGCCCGGCGGTCCACGTCCTCGACGAACAGCATGAGGAGCTCGTGGCGATGCTGAAGGGGCTCGACGAGCTCGGTGTCGTCGGAACCCGCGTCATCAATGCCACCAAGGACGACCTGGTGGCCTCGCTCAAGCACCTCCAGCCCATCATGAGCAAGCTCCGTGAAGCCGGGAAGTCGCTGCCGGCGGGCCTCTCGCTGTTGTTGAGCTTCCCGTTCCCGGACGAGGCGCAGGACATCGTCAAGGGTGACTACGGCAACACCGAGATCCGCCTCGACATCAACCTCGAGAACTTCCTGACCGATGCCCCGATCCTCGACCTGCCTGATCCCGGCGAGCTGGTCGAGGACCTGGGCAAGTGCATCGGCAGTGGCAACCTGACCGGCCCGGCCTGCCTCAAGTTCTTGACCCATCTGGACCTCTTCAAGAGCCTGCGCGCGGCCTGCCAGAAGCCGTCGAACGAGCCGAAGGACGTGTGCCAGATCATTGCCGCCCTCCCCGGCGGGAAACTGCCCAGCCTCTCGGACCTCACCGATCTGCTCGGCCTCCCGGGACTGCCCGGACTGAGTGACATGCCGGGCCTGCCTGGCTTGCCCGGACTGCCGGCCCTGCGCCAGGCGGCGACCCAAGGTGGCAGTACCCGATCACCTGACATCTACGGAACGAGCCTCTGATGACACGCGGCGTCAAGATCCGGTTGATCGCCTTCTGCATCCTCAGCGCGATCGGCATCGTCTACGTGACTGCGAACTATCTCGGGTTCGTCGACAAGGTCCTCGGGCGCGGCTACACGGTCCATGCGACCCTGCCCGAGTCGGGCGGCCTCTTCGTCGGCAGCGAGGTGACCTACCGGGGCAACAAGATCGGCAAGGTCTCGAAGATGAAGGTGACCGAGTCCGGGATGCACCTGGACATGGCCATCGAGGACGGCGTGGAGATTCCCGAGGACGCGCCGATCTACGTCCACAACCTCTCGGCGGTGGGAGAGCAGTACCTCGACATACAGCCAGAGGACAAAAGCGGTCCCTACGCCGAGGACGGGTACACCTTCGAAGGGTCGCCGGACTCACTGCCTGTCACCGAAGACGACCTGCTGATCGAGCTGAATGCCTTCGTGAACTCGGTCGACAAGGCGAACCTCGGAGTCGTCATCGGCGAGCTCGGCACGATGTTCCACGACACCGGAGCGCCGCTGCAGAAACTTCTGGACAGCGGCGGGAAGTTCATCGATGCGGCCTCGAGGAACACGGCGGCCACGATCAAGTTGCTCAACAGCGGCCGCACGGTGCTTGCGACCCAGCAAGGGCAGGGGGAGAACATCCGGTCGTTCTCCACGAACCTGTCCCTGCTCACCGACTCCTTGCGCAAGAGCGACAAGGACCTGCGCACCGTCCTGCAGGTCACGCCCAGCGCGGTGAGGGAGGTCGATGCGCTGCTCAAGGACCTTGAGCCCACCCTTCCGGTGCTGCTGGCCAACATGATCTCGACCAACCAGGTCGTGGTCAGTCACCTCGATGGCCTCGAGACTCTCCTGGTCGCCTTTCCGGTCGCGGTGGCCAGCGGCTTCACCGGAACCCCGGGCGACGGCTGGGGTCACGTGAACATCCAGCTGGCACAGACCCCGGGACCGTGTCGCGGGGCGGGATACATGCCGGTCGACGAGTGGCGGCAGGGCAACGACCTGACCGACTCGGAGGTCTACCCCGCCAAGTGCGAGGACCCGAGCGGCTCTGCGCAGCGCGGATCCCTCTACTCCCCGGGGCGCAACGCCGCGAACTCGTCCGGCCGCGCCTATCGGACCGTCTTCGATCCGAGCACCGGTGAGGTCGATGGTGCGTCGGATGCGCAGGGCAACCGGGTGTCCGTGCACTCCCCGCAGAATCTGTCCATCCTTGGCAACGACTCGTGGAAGTGGCTCCTCACGGGGCCGGTGAACCAACAGTGACCACACACCCTGATTCCCCTACGCCCTCCCACCGCACCAACATGGTCCTCTACCTGGCGCTGGTGCCCCTGATCTGCCTGAGTGTGCTGGGCGGCCTCGCTGTCTGGCAGGAGCACGACGCCCGGGCCGACGAGGTCACGCTCTCCGAGTCCGACAGCGGTGACGAGGACGTGCCCGCGTCGGCGTACAGCGATGTCTTGGCGGCGGCGAAGTCGGAAGCCGAGGCGTTCGCGAGCATCGATCACGGGGACCTTGACGCCGGCATCGCGAAGGTGCAGGAGGGGGCAACCGGGAAGTTCAAGAAGCAGTATGAGAAGTCGGCGAAGGGCCTGCGCAAGATGATGCAGCAGAACAAGTCGAAGATGACCAGCGAGATCATCTCCGCGGGCGTCGTGTCGATGACCGAATACAGCGCCACCGTCCTGGTGGCGACCAAGGGCAAAGTGAGCAACACCAAGACGAAGGGCAAGCCCGTCGAACGCAACTTCCGGCTCAAGCTCGACCTGACCAGGGTCAAGGGCACCTGGCTGACCAACAACCTCGAGTTCGTGGGCTGATCGCGGATGGCACAGCAGAAGAGGCTGCGTGGCCCCGGATCCGGGAACCCGTCCCGTGCACCGCGGAAGATCGCCGGGCACGGCACGCGGGAGACGCCTCCCGCGGAATGGAGCCCGGAGCCGACGCCGGATCCCGAACCGAAGCGCAAGCCGCGGCCCGAGCCGAAGCGCAAGCCGGAGCGCAAACCGGGTCTCGCACCGCAGCCCGGGCCGATCCAGCGGTCCGGGCCGATCCAGAGGTCCGGACCGGGATTCCTCCGCAACTCCACCGCGACCAAGGTGCTCTCCGGAGTGCTGGCGCTGCTCCTCGTCCTCGGGTTGGCCGAGCTGGCCTACCTCTTCGTCTTCACCGGCGAACCGGACGAGGCCACCACATCGGACAATCCGGTCACGGTGCCGATGTCCCAGTGGCGCACCGCTACCGAGCAGAGCGCCAAGTCGGTGACCGACATCCTCGACGTGAGCTGGAAGGAATACGACCAGAACCTCGATGACGCGGCCAAGTTGATGACCGACAAGTTCTCGAAGGAGTACGCCGCGACGACGGCGGACTCCAAGCCTCGTTTCATCAAGACCAAGGCGGAGTACGACTTCGCCGTGGTCGGTCAGTCGGTGGTCAAGGGGACTCCGGACGAGGTCACCACGCTGCTCTTCCTCAACCAGTTCGTCTACAAGGGCGAGGGCAAGCAGCGCGTCGGTCCGGAGATCTATCAGGTCCGGGTGGAGGCGACCGTGGTGCGAGATGGCGACAAGTGGTTGATCGACGATCTCCAGGCGCTGTGAAAATAGAACATGTTCCACAATCTGTGGGACCCTTGAGTCGTGCCCGCAGTGAGGGAAGGATCAGCCTGTGCCCCCAGATGACCAGAACCTGCAGACCGTCCACACCGACCTGCTGATCATCGGAGCCGGCCCGACCGGCTTGTTCAGCGCCTACTACGCCGGATTCCGCGGGATGAGCGTGGCGGTGGTCGACTCGCTGCCCGAGTTGGGCGGTCAGATCACGGCGATGTATCCCGAGAAGGCGATCCTCGACGTCGCCGGATTCCCGACGGTCAAGGGGCGCGAGCTCGTCGCGGGCCTCGTGGCCCAGGCCGACACAGCCGACCCGACGTACCTCCTGGGACGCACGGCCTCGCACCTGGTCGAGCACGACGACGGTGTGACCGTGAGCCTGGACGACGGCACCGACGTCCACGCCAAGGCGATGCTGATCACCGCCGGCATCGGCAAGTTCAGCCCCCGGCAGCTCCCGGTGGGCGACGCATGGCTCGGCCGGGGTCTGGAGTTCTTTGTTCCCACCTTCGAGCCCTACGTCGGCAAGGACGTCGTCGTCGTGGGCGGTGGCGACAGTGCCTTCGACTGGGCGATCCACCTCGAGCCCGTGGCAAGTTCGGTGACACTGGTCCACCGCCGGGCGGCGTTCCGCGCCCATGAACGAAGCGTCGATCAGGTGCGCTCATCCTCGGCCGACATCGTCACGGAGGCCCAGGTCACCGGCATGTTCGGTGACCAGTGGCTCGAGGAGGTCGAGCTCACGATCGGCGATGATGTGACCCGACGCCCGGCGCAGGCGGTCGTTGCAGCTCTCGGGTTCATCGCCGACCTCGGTGCCTTCAAGGACTGGGGGCTCGAGCTCGAGAAACGCCACGTCGTGGTCGACTCATCGATGCGGACCAACCTTCCCCGGGTGTTCGCCGCGGGCGACATCACCGAGTACCCCGGCAAGGTGCGGCTGATTGCGGTCGGCTTCGGGGAAGCCGCGACCGCCGTCAACAACGCCGCCGTCGCGATCAACCCCGATGCCCATGTCTTCCCCGGCCACTCCAGTGAGAAGTCCTGATGTCGGGACGCGACGCGGTGCGGATGGATGAGGCGGAGCTGGAGGACTTCCTCCGCGCGAACACCAAGGTGCAGGTGGCGACGATCCAGCGGGACGGTGCGGCCCACCTGACCACGCTCTTCTACGACCTGCTGGAGTCCAATCGGATCGCGTTCTGGACCTATGGCCGGTCGCAGAAGATCCGCAACCTGGAGCGGGACCCACGCATCACCTGCCTGGTCGAGGACGGCACCGACTACTTCGAGTTGCGTGGCGCCTCGATCAAGGGCACTGCGGAGATCGTCCGCGACCAGGACCGGCTCCTCGAGATCGGCACGGCGGTAGCCATGCGCATGGTCGGCGTGAAGCGCAGCGATGAGCTGGGTGAGATCGGCATCGGCGAGGTGCGCCGCCAGGCCCAGAAGCGGGTGGCCGTGATCGTCACGCCGGACCGGATCAGCACCTGGGACCACCGAAAGATGTCAGGACCCGAAAGGAAGGAGCAACACGATGAAGGTCAAGGTTGATTTCGACCTCTGCGAGTCCAACGCGCTCTGCGAGGCGCTCGCCCCCGAGGTGTTCGAGCTCGACGACGACGACAACCTGCAGATCCTGCAGGAGGACGTCACTGAGGAGAGCCGTGCCAACGTCGAACGTGCCGTGTCCGCCTGCCCACGGTCGGCCATCTCGATAGTCGAAGGCTGACCCGGATGCCGGATCTCGACGGCAGGGTGGCCGTGGTCACCGGGGCCGGATCGGGCCTGGGACGCGCGGAGGCCCGGGCCCTGGCGGAGGCCGGCGCGCGCGTCGTGCTCAATGATCTGCCCGGAGCCGCGGACGACGCGGCCGAGGAGATCCGCAGTCGTGGTGGCGACGTGCGCATCGTCACCGGTGACGTGGGAGAGCGGTCGACTGCGGACGCAATGGTCTCGACTGCGCTCGGGGAGTTTGGCAGCCTCGACATCGTCGTCAACAACGCCGGCATCACCCGCGACCGGATGCTGTTCAACCTCAGCGACGACGAGTGGGACCACGTGATCAGGGTCCACCTGCGCGGACACTTCCTGCTCACCCGCAACGCAGCCTCCCACTGGCGCGCGCTCGCCAAGGAGACCGGCGGATCTGTCTACGGACGGGTCGTCAACACTGCCTCCGAGGCGTTCCTGTCCGGCTCGCCCGGTCAAGCCAACTACGCTGCAGCCAAGGCTGGCATCACTGCGCTCACGCTCTCCGCGGCCAGGGGGCTGTCGAGGTCCGGTGTGCGGGCCAACGCCATCTGCCCCCGTGCCCGCACGGCAATGACCGAGGCGGTCTTCGGCGAGGACGAGTCCGGCAAGAAGATCGACCCCTACTCACCCGACCACGTCGCTCCTCTCGTCGCCTACCTCGCGTCCCCGAGCGCTGACGCGATCAACGGTCAGGTCTTCGTGGTCTACGGCGGCATGGTCGCCCTTCTGGCCGCGCCGGTCGTCGAGAAGCGTTTCGACGCCGCCGGGGACGCCTGGGACCTGCGCGATCTGTCCCAGCAGCTCGGCGGATACTTCGAGACCCGCGACCCCTCGCTCAGCTTCGCGGCCGATTC
>JAKDNC010000154.1 GCA_030452025.1 Nocardioides sp.
TTCCTCGAGACCTCCGGCCTCGGCCGGGCTGTCGTCTTCGATGCCCTGGATGTGGGCACCGTCGCCGGTGCCGTTGCTGTTCACCGAGGCGCCGATCACCGGATAGTGAGCCTCACCGTCCTTGAGGATCTGATCTGCGGTGACGCGCACCTGCTCGATCGGGATCGCGAACCCGACGCCGATGTTCCCGGACTCGCCGCCCATGGCCCCGCCGGTGGTGGCGATCGCCGAGTTGACGCCCACGACCTCTCCCTTGAGGTTGACCAGCGGTCCTCCGGAGTTCCCGGGGTTGATCGCCGCGTCGGTCTGCACCGCGTTGATGTAGGACTGGCTGTCCCCACCGGTGGTGACCGGTCGGTCCTTGGCGCTGACGATGCCGGAGGTGACCGTGCTGCTCAGGCCCAGCGGCGACCCGAGCGCGACGACGCTCTCGCCGACCAGGAGCCGCTTGGAGGCCCCCAGAGCGGCTGGCTGCGCCTTCGCAACGTCCTTGACGTAGAGGACGGCGAGGTCGTAGATCGCGCTGCGGCCGACCACGGAGGCGTCGTAGCGATTGCCGGACTGGTCGACGATCTCGATCTTGCCGTTGTCCTTGGCCGCGGCTTCGATGACGTGGTTGTTGGTGACCACGTGGCCCTGCTTGTCCATGAAGAAGCCTGACCCGGTGGCCCCGCCCTCCTGGCCGTCCAGCTCGGCGATGATCTGGACGGTGCTGGGCAGGAGCTTCTTGGCGACAGCCGCGACACTGCCGTTCTCGGCCGGCAGCGGCGCCTCGCTCGCGACGTCGACGTCGTCGAGCCCGCCTGAGGTGCGGCCCGGCTCGTCGCTGGAGTCGCTGACCTGGTCAACCACCACTCCCCCGAGTGCGCCGCCGATCAGGCCGACGACCAGTGCGAGGGCCGCCACCGCCGGCCAGATGCCACGCGACGTACGTCGCTTGACCGGTGCCTGGGTCTGCGGCTGGCCGAACGCCTGACCGTAGGGCGCAGGACCGGATCCGTGACCGGTCGGCACTCCCGGCGGGGGCGGCTGCCCCGGGCCGGTCGATGCGTAGCCCGCGTAGGGCGCGGGCGTCGGGTAGACCGGAGGACCGGGGGTGCCCGGTACAGACTCTTGGGGTGCCGGCTCCCGGGGTGTTTGGCCGACCGGTGTCTGGCCGACCGGTGTCTGGCCGATGGGTGTCTGGCCGATGGGTGTCTGGCCGGGCCCGGGCGGCGCGAACCGCTGCCCTGGGGCGTACGACGGCTGCGACTCGCCCAACTCGTCGTCGCCGAACCGGTGGGTGTCCTCCACGCCCGACTTCGGGTCGAACGGCTCCTCGGGCTGGTTGCTCTGCTCGTCGCTCACGTCGCCATTGTCCATCACCTGGCGAGCGGAACGCTTAATCGGGCCATTTCTCCGCTCAGGCCTCCGCCCACCAGAAGCGAGTTGGCCGAGTCCGCGTCCGCATGGGCGTTCGCAGGGGTCCGGACCGGGCCGCGTGTGGGTGAGAGCACCGTGCGGGGCGAGACCGACGGGGTCGTCAGCGAGGTCACCGGGCCACGACGATCCACGACCGGCGCGTCGGCCGGGACACTCAGCACGAGCACCCCACACAGCGCGGCTCCGATCGAACCAGCACCGAGCGCAGCCGCCATGACGGCGCGACGCCGGTCGTGCGCGGGCGCACCGGACCCGTCGACCGCGCGCCCAGACTTGAAGCCAGACTCGGCTTCGATCGGCTCACACAGCACGCTCCGGAGGTAGTTCGGGGCACTCGGCTGGCTGCCGCACAGGGCGAGCCCGGCCAGACGCGTCTTGACCCATCCTTCACGCTCGACAAGGTCACGGCATGCGCCGCAGCTGTGCACGTGGGCCCACAAGCGCTCCGACTCCGTCGCCGGGAGCTGGCCGTCGATCAGGGCGCTGACCTTGTTGCCGACATGTCCGATGGCCGGCCCCATCACCGCACTGCCCCCTGGGTGACTGGCCGGACCTCCGGGCCCGAGTAGCGCTGCCGTCCGGTGGACGGCGCACGGTGGGCCAGCGCGTCACGGAGCATGGACCGACCGCGGTGAATCCGGGACCGCACGGTCCCGAGCTTGGCGCCGAGAATCTCGCCGATCTCCTCGTAGCTCAGATCCTCGATGTCGCAGAGCACCACCGCGGCCCGGAAATCGGGGGGCAGCTGCGCGAGCGCCGCCTCGACGTCGCCCTCGAACCGCTGGTCGGTGTAGGCGTCGTGCGGCACACCCTCGGGGGTGCTCAGCCGGGCGGCACGCTCGTCGGAGAGCGCGTCGAAACGGATCCGCTGCTTTCGGCGGGCCCCGTCGAGGAAGAGGTTGGTCGTGACGCGGTGGAGCCAGCCTTCGAAGGTGCCGGGGCTGTAGGTCGACAGGGACCGGAAGACTCGCACGAACACGTCCTGGGTCAGGTCCTCCGCGTCGGCGTGGTTGCCGGTCAGACGGTAGGCCAGTCGGTAGACGCGCTCGGAATGCTGGACGACGATCTCGTCCCAGCTCGGAATCTCGGCGGCAGTGGCCACGGACTTTCCCCTCTCGCGGCGACGTCTCAACTGTTCTGACCTCACTCACGCTAGGGAACCCGGCTGAGAAGAACCTGAGGGTGCACTGACCCCTGCCCTTGATTCTTCGTACATCCGGCCAACGAACACGGGGCCGCTGTTGTTCCCGACGCCCGGTCTCCGCCAGGTCACGATAGGCTCAGCCGCATCGGTGCGTCGTACGACCTCAGGAGGCTGTCATCACCACGCCCATCAAGCCCGCGAGCTGGTCCTACGCGGAGGAGTACGTCCCCGAGGACGAGATCCTCACCGCAGCCCGCTCTCGCGCCGAGGAGGTCGGGGTCGTCCCGATCGGCTCAGGAGTCGGAGCCGCCCTGCGGTTCCTGGCCTCGGTCCTGGACGCCCGCGCCGTCGTCGAGATCGGCACGGGAACCGGTGTCTCCGGCCTCTGGATGCTGCGCGGTATGCGCGCAGACGGGGTCCTGACCACGGTCGACGTGGAAGCCGAGCACCAGCGACTGGCCAAACAGACCTTCTCCGAGGCCGGCGTCCCGGCCCAGCGCGCCCGCACCATCCCCGGTGCTGCACTCGACGTGTTGCCGCGCCTGACCGACGGCCACTACGACCTGGTCTTCTGCGACGGCGACAAGCGTGAGTACTCCGACTACCTCAAGGAGGCGCTGCGCCTCCTGCGTCCCGGCGGCGTGGTGGCCTTCGACAACGCCCTCTGGCACGACAAGGTTGCCGACTCCGCACAGCGCGACGAAGAGACTGTCGCGATCCGCGAGCTCGGCCGCACGCTTGTCGAGGCCGAGGGACTCCTTCCGGTGCTGCTGCCGGTCGGCGACGGCCTCCTGGCCGCCAAGAAGATCTGGATCCCGGAGTAAGGACCCGGCACGTCACTCACGTCGCGGGGCTGAACCCCGTCGCCCCCTCGGCAATCGCGACGATCGCACACTCCTCGATCAGGATCGGCGCACTCCCGACGATCTGCGATCCGGGAGACTCCGCGGCGACTGCGGTGAAGTCCGCCTGGAAGGCGGCGCGCTCCTCGGCGCTGCCGAAGACGTAGCAGCCCTCGAACCATTCACCGTCACGGGCCCGCCAGGTCTTGAAGGCAAGGCCCTCCATCCCGGTGAAGCGCGCGTGGGAGGCACCGGAGACATACTCCTCCAGCCGGTCCATCACGTCGTCGCCCGCTTCCGCGAGCGACCACCGGACAGTCAGACCACGCATCGTCTTGGTCATCGAACACCCTTCAGGGGATCGTCGCGCTCCAGCCACTGCAGAAGCGTCCGTGCGCCGAACCCGGTCGGGCCGGCCGTCCATTCCGCGTAGTCCTCGGGGGCATCGCCCACCGAGGCCACGTCGAGGTGGGCCCAGGGCAGTCCGCCGACGAAGTGTTGCAGGAAGAGCGCGGCGGTGATCGCCCCCGGCGAACCCGCTCCGTTGTCACCGTCGGCGACCTTGGAGGCGAGCTTGTGCTCATACTCCTCGGCCAGCGGCATCCGCCAGAAGTTCTCTCCGGCACAGGCGCCGGCGGAGGCGATCGAGTCAGCGAGGGCTTCGTCGTTGGCGAAGTATCCGCCGGTGCGCAGGCCGAGCGCCACCTTCATCGCACCGGTGAGAGTCGCGATGTCGACGACCGCGTCCGGCTTGACCTTCGCCGCCGCGTAGGCCAGCGCGTCGGCCATCACCAGTCGGCCCTCGGCGTCGGTGTTCGTCACCTCGGTGGTGCGACCGCCGTAATGACGGATCACGTCACCCGGACGGTAGGCGTCACCGCCGATGGCGTTCTCGGCCGACGCCACGAGCCCGGTGACCCTGACCGGGCAACCGAGCGCCTTCAGCGCGGCCATGACGGCGATGACGACGGCGCCACCAGACATGTCGCGCTTCATCGAGATCATGCCCTCGCCGGGCTTGATCGATAGGCCACCGGTGTCGAAGGTGATGCCCTTGCCGACCAGGACCACGTGGCCCCTGGCCCGTCGAGGACTGTAGTCGAGACGGATCAGGCGCGGCGGTGTGGCCGAAGCCCGGCCGACGGCCAGGATGCCGCCGAAGCCGTCCGATTCGAGCTGCCCTTCGTCCCAGACCTGCACCTTGAGCCCGGCCTCGCCTGCGGCGGTCCGGGCCTGATCGGCCAGCCAGGCCGGATTCTTGATGTTGGAGGGGACTGTGGCCAGGAAACGCGCCCGCCATCCAGCGCCGGCCACGGCGATCGCCTTGTCCAGGACGGATTGCCGGCCCGGGCCACCAGCGAGCACCACGCGGCGTACCGGCTGGGCCTTGGCGCCGCACTTGCGCCAGTGGAACTCGAAGGACCCGAGCGTCAGGCCGACGACGAACGCGCGCAAGCCGGCGTCGTCGGCCAGACCGGTGATCGTGGTGAGGAGGGTGTCGCGGTCCTTGACCACACGTGCCAGCGCGGCACCAGCGCGACGGAAGTCTTCGGGCTCGGCGGAGCCCAGGCCAACCAGAGCCACGGCAGCGAAACGTGGGTGGTCGGGGGTCGCGTGGGTATGCACCTCACCGGGTGTGCCGGAGTCAACCCCGACGTCAGCATGGTGCTCGAGCACGGCCAGCAGATCGACTCCGACGAGGTCGGAGAGCTCGGCTGCGCCGGGCCCGAGGACGAGCTCACCGTCCTCGACGAGCACGGGCACTGCGGCAATCACCGTGCCGGCTGACCCTTCTCCCTCCCCCAGTGGCGACGCGTGGAGGGAGTAGGCCGGCGCAGGGACCTGGGCAGGGACCTGGGCAGGGACAGATGAGTTTTCGTCAGGTGCAACCACGAGACTCAGCCAACAACACCCTTGAGTGCATCGCCAAGTGCCGTCGCCTCTTCGGCGTTGAGTTCGACAACGAGGCGGCCACCACCTTCGAGCGGGACGCGCATCACGATGCCGCGTCCCTCCTTGGTGACCTCCAGCGGACCGTCGCCCGTCCGCGGCTTCATCGCCGCCATCCGCGCACCTCTTCCTGTGTTCATGCCGCGCCCCGTGGCGCCGTACGCAGCGACCAGTATCCCCTATGAGGGCACCTGTGCCGAAACGCGCACCGCCGACTGCTGGCAGACTCGCACCCATGCATGCCAGGTCCGCGCTCTTCGACCTCTACGGAGATCACCTCAACACACGCGGCAAGCACGCGCCCGTGGCCGCACTGGTGCGGCTCCTCGAGCCCATCGGCATCGCCGCGCCGGCGGTGCGCACCGCAATCTCACGGATGGTGCTGCAGGGCTGGCTGGAGCCGGTCACGCTGCCGAGCGGCCGTGGATATGCGGCCACGGACCAGGCCACAGCCCGGCTCGACGAGGCCGGGCAACGGATCTATCGCACCCGCGAGACCCAGTGGGACGGGACCTGGCACCTGGTCCTTCTCGACCCGATCCGCTCCCGTGGCCACCGGTCGCGGGTCCGCGCCGGGTTGAGCTTCCTGGGTTATGCCGAGCTCGGAGACACCGTCTGGGTGAGCCCGTGGGAGCATCCCGGCCTCGGCGAGCTGCTGGCCCGCGAGGAGGTCACCGCCGCCCGCGCCAGCGCCACCTCGTTCGACCCTCCAGAGCGGCCTCTTGCCTGCTGGGACCTTGAGTCGATCGGCGAGGAGTACGCCGCGTGGCTGGCTGCCGCCGTCAGGGACCCGGGCGATGACCTCCCCGACGCAACCTGTGGCCCTGACGCCGAGGCCGCGGATCCGGACCGGGTCGACTTCGCGCACCGGTTCCTGCTCGTCCACGAATGGCGCAAGTTCCTCTTCCGTGATCCCGGTCTGCCCGGCGAACTGCTGCCCGCAGACTGGCCGGGACGCGAGGCGGCAGCCCACTTCACCGCCGAGGCATCACGACTCAAACCGGGAGCCGAGCGCTTCGTCGACCGTTGCCTCAACCTGTCCCCGTCGCCCGGCCCGTCCCGCGCCACGATCCCCCAGAACAACAGACACCGAGGAGCCGAGAGATGACCGACCAGCCAGTCCTGCTCGAAGTGAACGACGGCATCGCCACGATCACCATGAACCGGCCCGACGCGATGAACAGCCTCGACATCGCCACCAAGGAGGCGCTGCTCGACGCGGTGACAGCCGCCGCCGGAGACGACGCCGTGCGCGCCGTCGTACTCACCGGATCCGGACGGGCGTTCTGCGTCGGCCAGGACCTCAAGGAGCACATCCAGCTCCTCGACAGCGGTTCGAGCGAGGCACTGTTCACCACGGTCGAGCGGCACTACAACCCGATCGTCACCCTGCTGGTCACGATGCCCAAGCCGGTGGTCGCCGCGGTGCAGGGGGTGGCCGCGGGCGCCGGCGCGAGCCTCGCCTTCGCGTGCGACTTCCGACTCCTCTCGGACAAGGCTGGCTTCAACCTCGCCTTCACCGGGGTGGCACTGTCCTGCGACACGGGCTCCTCATGGACGCTGCCACGCCTGGTCGGCAAGGCCAAGGCGATGGAGTTGCTCTACTTCCCCAGCACGCTCTCCGCCGAGGAGTCCCGTGAGCTCGGTCTGGCCACGAAGGTGGTCCCCCACAACGACTTCGAAGACGAGGTCGGTGCCTTGGCGCGGCGCCTCGCGGACGGACCCACGGTCGCCTACGGCGCGATCCGGCGCTCGGTGGCCAAGGCCGCCGGTTCCAGCTTCGAGGAGGCAGCGGCCTTCGAGAGCGAGATGATGACCCTCACCGGCGCCACCCGGGACCACCGCAACGCCGTGGACGCGTTCGTCGCCAAGCAGAAGCCGGTCTTCGAGGGCCGGTGATCCGCGCGGGTGACCAGTGGGCTCCGAAGCGCCGGCCTTCGGGGGAGTTCGCGGATCCTCTGCTCAGACGGAGCTGATGAGGTAGGCCCAGGTCATCACGCAGACGCCGACCAGCATGCCGACGTGGGCCAGGATCGAGAGTCCGGGGCCGCGGCTCCAGCGATCCAGGGTCGGGTCGGAGGAGTGCTTGCCCTTCGAGGGCATCCAGCGGACCAGGATCATCAGGCCGGCGACCGTGGTGATCCAGAACAGCGCGAGTCCGATGATCCCGATCACGGAGTTGCCCCCGCGTTCCTCACCGATGCCGGTCACCAGGAAGACCGTCCACACGACGATCGCCAGCGATCCGGCGATCGTGTGGGTGTTCAGCAGCCTTGCAGACACCCGGAACCGACCCGCGCCCAGGCGCTCACCGCCCAGGCGCAGGCGGGTTAGGGCAACGACCACGACGGCAAGGGCAGTGAGGATGTAGACGATCCACGTGAGAGTCACGTGGGTGAGT
>JAKDNC010000155.1 GCA_030452025.1 Nocardioides sp.
TTGGATGGTTCGCTCGGTCGCTCGCTCGTTCCTCGCTCGACTCCGTCACTCACAGTCTTGGATGGTTCGCTCGGTCGCTCGCTCGTTCCTCGCTCGACTCCGTCACTCACAGGGGAATGTTCCCATGCTTCTTGGCGGGCAGGATCTCCCGCTTCGAACCGAGCAGCCGCAGGCCGCGGACGATCTCGGTGCGTGTCTCGTGGGGCATGATGACGGTGTCGACGTAGCCCCGCTCCGCAGCGACGTACGGGTTGGCCAGCGTGGTCTCGTACTCGTCGATCAGCTCGGCGCGACGCGCCTCGACGTCACCACCCTCGGCTTCGATCGCGGCGAGGGTCTTGCGGTGCACGATGTTGGCCGCACCCTGGGCGCCCATCACGGCGATCTGGGCCGTGGGCCAGGCGACGTTGAGGTCAGCCCCCAGGTGCTTGGAGCCCATCACGTCGTAGGCGCCGCCGTACGCCTTGCGGGTGATCACGGTGATCAGCGGGACGGTGGCCTCAGCGTAGGCGTAGATCAGCTTCGCGCCGCGACGGATGATGCCGTTCCACTCCTGGTCGGTGCCGGGCAGGAACCCGGGCACGTCGACGAAGGTGAGGACCGGGATGTTGAACGCGTCGCAGGTCCGCACGAATCGGGCGGCCTTCTCGGAGGCGTCGATGTCGAGGGTTCCGGCGAACTGCATCGGCTGGTTGGCCACCAGGCCCACGGAGCGTCCCTCGACCCGGCCGTAGCCGACGATCATGTTCGGCGCGAAGAGTGGCTGGACCTCGAGGAACTCCTCGTCGTCGAGGACGTTCTCGATCACCGTGTGCATGTCGTAGGGCTGATTCGGGGAGTCGGGGATCAGCGTGTCCAGGGTCCGGTCCAGCTCCGAGACCTCCATGTCGGCTTCCCCGAGTGCATCTTCTGGGTACGACGGCGGCTCATCGAGGTTGTTCTGCGGGAGGTAGGACAGCAGCGCCTTGACGTACTCGAACGCGTCGTCCTCGTCAGAGGCCATGTAGTGGGCGTTGCCGGACTTGGTGTTGTGGGTCCGTGCGCCGCCGAGGTCCTCCATCGACACGTCCTCGCCGGTGACGGTCTTGATGACGTCGGGGCCGGTGATGAACATGTTGGAGGTGCCGTCGACCATGACCGTGAAGTCGGTGACGGCGGGGGAGTAGACGTGACCGCCGGCGCAGGAGCCCATGATCATCGAGATCTGCGGGATCACTCCCGAGGCATGCACGTTGCGCTTGAAGATCTCGCCATAGAGACCGAGTGAGGCCACACCCTCCTGGATGCGGGCTCCGGCGCCTTCGTTGATGCCCACGATGGGGGATCCGGTCTTCATGGCAAGGTCCATCACCTTGGTGATCTTCTCGCCGTAGACCTCACCCAGCGACCCACCGAAGACCGTGAAGTCCTGGGAGAAGACACAGACCTGGCGGCCGTCGACCGTGCCGTAGCCGGTGATCACGCCGTCGCCGTACGGACGGTTCTTCTCCAGGCCGAACGCAGTCGAGCGGTGGCGAGCGAGCTCGTCGATCTCGACGAAGGAACCCTCGTCGAAGAGCAGCTCGATCCGCTCACGCGCGGTCTTGCGACCCTTCGCATGTTGCTTCTCGATCGCCTTTGCCGAGCCCGCGTGCACGGCCTGGTCGAGCCGACGCTCTAGGTCCGCCAGCTTGCCGGCAGTGGTGTGGATGTCGATGTCCTGCGGGACGTCAGTGCCCTCGCCCGGTTGTGCGCTCACGTGTACTGGCCTCCTTGTGTGTCCATGGGTCAATGTAGTGCCCATGACCGAGAGCCCTGCCCCGCGCCCACCCCTTGACCCAGAACGCCTGCCGGATCGGGTCGAGATCCTCGGGTCAGCGACGTCGACCAATGCCGTGCTCGCCGAGCGCGCCCGGGCCGGCGCCGACGCGGGCCTGGTGGTCGTCGCCGAGGCGCAGGAGGCCGGACGCGGCCGGCTGGACCGCAGCTGGGAGGTGCCGCCCTATGCGGCGCTGACCTTCTCCGTCCTGATCCGTCCCGACATTCCTCCGACCAGCTGGCCGTGGCTCCCGCTGATGGTGGGGTACGCCGTCCACGCGGCGCTGGTCGACCGGATGCCCGGCCTGGGCCTCAAGTGGCCCAACGACCTGTTGGTCGACGAGGAGCGCAAGGTCTGCGGGATCCTCGTGGAGCGGGTGGAGACGCCGACCGGACCGGCCGCGGTGGTGGGAATCGGCCTCAACGTGTCCCAGACCCACGAGGAGTTGCCCGTCGAGGCCGCCACGTCGCTGTTCCTGGAGGTGGAGGGGAATCCCGACCGGAGCGAGGTTCTCGACGGGATCCTGGGCTCGCTCGAGGCGCTGACCCCGTTGCTCGAGGACATCCCGGCGCTGCAGACGGCATACTCCTCGGAGTGCGTCACGCTCGGCAGGCGGGTGCGCGTGGAGGTGCCTTCGGGGGAGCCGTTCTCCGGCACGGCGATGGGCCTCGATGAATCGGGCCGGCTGGTCGTGGAGACCGAGGGCGGCCTCGAATCGGTCGGCGCGGGTGACGTGGTTCATGTGCGGCGCACAGATCTTTGACATGATTCACCCATGGCCATCTCGCAGAAGCTCCTCAACGAGGGCGAACACGTCGTCGTGTCGACTCGCACTCACGTCAAGGCGCTGTTCTTCCCGCTGATCGTGCTGCTCGTGAGTCTCGCTGCAGGGGCCTGGTTCATGACCGTGGGTGGCGGCACCGGAGGCAGGGTGCTGCACCTTGCGGTGTGGGCGATCGTCGTCGTGCTCATTCTCTGGTGGGTCGTGCGGCCGTTCGTGGACTGGCTGACGACGACCTACACCTTCACCAACCGGCGCCTGCTGGTCCGCTCCGGTTTCATCGCCAAGGAGGGCCGCACTATCCCGCTCAACCGGATCAGTGGCGTGGACTTCGAGATCGGCGTGATTGACCGGATCTTTGGCTGCGGCACCCTCGTGGTGACCGACGCCAGCGAACAGGGACGTGTTGAGCTCGACGACATCCCGCGGGTCGAGCAGGTGCAGCTCAAGGTGGCCGAGGAGCTGCACCGCTTGGCGAACAGGCGCAACGACGATGGCACGTAGGCCGCAGCGCGGTCAGTCCGACCCCGAGCCCGAGACTGAACCGGAGCCGACCCGCGACCAGCTCGAGCGCGCCATCTTGGGTGAGGAGCCCCGATTCACCGCCCTCGAAGTCGCCGGGGAGTCGGACGAGGCCCTGGAGCAGTCCCGGCGGCTGTGGCGTGCGCTTGGATTCCCCGAATACGGCGACGATGCTGCCTTCACGCAGGGCGACAAGGACGCGTTGGCGACGTTGCGCGCAGCCACCGCCCGGGGCGTCATCGACTTCGACACGGCTCTCACGCTCACCCGGGCCGTCGGCCAGACCATGTCCCGTCTCGCCGACTGGGAGGTCGCCACGTTGCTGCCGCTGCTCGAGCAGGCCGAGGGTGGTGCGAAGGGACGGATCGGCACGGCCATCCAGATGATGGAGGCGGTCAACGACCCCTTCGGGGACCTGCTGGTCTACGCTTGGCGCCGCCACCTGGCGGCCTCGGTCTCGAGAATCGATGCGCTCGGGACGGACGACAACGCCAAGACCTATGACGTGACCGTCGGGTTCGCCGACATTGTCTCGTTCACCGCACTCTCCAACGAGATCGGCGAGGAGCGCGTGGGTGACATGATCGAGGTGTTCGAGTCCCGCTGTCACGACGTCGTCTCGTCCAACCATGGACGGGTGATCAAGAGCCTCGGCGACTCCGTGCTCTTCGTCGTCGAGGATCCCGAGCGTGGCTATGACATCGCCGACGGCATCATCAAGGTGATCGGCCGTGACCCCCGGATGCCCGACGTCCGGGTCGGCCTGGCCAGCGGCTCGGTGGTGATGCGGATGGGTGACGTGTTCGGCCCGCCGGTCAACATGGCCTCCCGGCTCACCGCTGTCGCCCGCCGCAACCGCGTGATCATCGACGCCCATACCGCCGAGCTGCTGCCCTCCGACAAGTTCGAGACCCGGAACCTTCCGGCGCGACCCGTGCGTGGGTTCGGGCTGGTGGAGCCGATCGCCGTACGTCGCTCCTGACCGGGCCGGATAGGGTTCGCAGGTGCCCGGTTCTGCTGCTGATCGCCCACTCGCCCCGACCCTCGCCGTGATCGGTGGGGGCCAGTTGGCCAGGATGATGGCCCAGCCGGCCATCGCGCTCGGTCTGCCGCTGCGATTGCTCGCCGAGGCCGAGGGGGTCTCCGCCGCCCAGGTGATCGTGGACCAGAAGGTCGGTGACTACCGCGACCTCGACACGCTGCTCGACATCACCCGCGACTGCACCGCGGTGACCTTCGACCACGAACACGTGCCGACCGACCACCTGCATGCGCTCCAGGACGCCGGCGTGGCCTGCCACCCGGGCCCCGAGGCCCTCGTCCATGCCCAGGACAAGGCGGTGATGCGCCGTCGCCTCACTGAGTTGGGGGTGCCCTGTCCGCGCCACTGTGTGGTCACCGACGTCGCCGAGGTGGAAACGTTCGGCTTTCCGGCAGTCCTGAAGATCACCCGTGGTGGGTACGACGGCAAGGGCGTCTGGGTGGTCCGTTCGAGCGAGGACTGCGTCGACGCCTTCGCAGCAGCGGAGGCGAGCGGCGTGCAGATCCTCGCTGAGGAGCTCGTTGACTTCCGCCGGGAGCTCTCGGCGCTGGTTGCCCGCTCGACCAGCGGGCAGGCCGCGGCCTACCCGGTGGTGGCCTCGACCCAGAAGGACGGCATTTGCCACGAGGTGATCGCCCCAGCGCCCGACCTGTCTCCCGAGCTGTCCTCGCAGTCCCAGCAGATCGCGCTCACCGTCGCTGGTGAACTGGGGGTCACCGGGATCCTCGCGGTGGAGCTCTTCGAGACCACCGACGGACGGGTGCTGGTCAACGAGCTCGCGATGCGGCCCCACAACACCGGCCACTGGAGCCAGGACGGTGCGGTCACCAGCCAGTTCGAGAACCATCTGCGCGCGGTGATGGACCTGCCGCTGGGTTCGCCGGCGACCCGCGCGACCTGGACGGTGATGGTCAACATCCTCGGCGGGGACGAGCATCAAGGAGCTGGCTCTGCGCCGCTCTACCAAGGGTTCCCGCACGCACTTGCCCGGGACCCGAAGCTGCGCGTCCACGTCTACGGCAAGGGGCTGCGGCCCGGCCGGAAGGTGGGCCACGTCAACGCCTACGGCGAAGACCTCGACGACTGCCTGGAGCGGGCCCGCCACGCGGCGGCCTGGTTCCGGGGTGACCTCGGCAACGACTCGGACTGAAATGGTGAGGAGCAAGCTGTGACTGACGCGACTGTGGGCATCGTGATGGGGTCCGACTCGGACTGGCCGGTGATGAAGGCCGCCGCGCAGATCCTCGAGGAGTTCGGCGTCCCGGCCGAGGCGGATGTCGTCTCTGCTCACCGGATGCCGGACGAGATGATCAACTACGGCCGCGAGGCCGCAGGGCGGGGCGTCAAGGTGATCATCGCCGGCGCCGGGGGAGCAGCCCACCTGCCCGGCATGCTGGCCGCGGTCACGCCGCTGCCGGTGATTGGCGTGCCGGTCCCGCTGAAGTACCTCGACGGCATGGACTCGCTGCTCTCGATCGTCCAGATGCCAGCCGGGATCCCGGTCGCCACGGTGGCGATCGGCAGCGCGAAGAACGCCGGCATCCTCGCGGCCCGCATCCTGGCCACGTCCGACGAGGAGCTGCAGGGCAAGCTCATCGACTACGCCGACTCACTCAGTGAGCTGGCGCGTGAGAAGGGCGAGATCGTCCGGGACGCCACCTCGGGCTCCAGCCGCATCGGGTTCTGACCTACCCGACGCTGTCCTCGTCGCCGAGGACGTCGCCGGGATACTTGTCCACGTATTTGCCCATCCGATCGTTCTTCATCGCGGTGAAGAGCTCCTTGCTCTTCGACTTGTTCATCTTCAGGATCGAGCCGTACTTCGGGTGGGTCTGCTCCGTGCCTATCGGCAGCGTGAGGAAGGTGACCTTGTCCTCCTTCGTGCCTCGCAGGCTCACTGCGAGGGAGCGCAGATCACCGTTCTCCCAGTCCTTGTCGACGGTGAGGTTCTTGGTGATCGCCTCGAGGGTGTTGTTGAACTTCACCGGCTTGTAGACGGTCCCCGCCTCGAGGACCTTCGTCATCAACGCCCGAAGGAAGTTCTGCTGCCGTTCGATCCGGTCGAAGTCGCCGCGGGTCAGGCCGTAGCGCATTCGTACGTACTGCAGCGCCTCCGCACCCTTGAGGTTGTAGTCACCGGCGTCCCACTGCTTGTCCTGCTTGGAGTCGTAGACGTCCTCGGGGACCGTGACCGGGACGCCGCCCACCGCGGTCGAGAGATCCTTGAACCCGGCCCAGTCGATGATCGCGATGTGGTCGATGCGGATGTCGGTGAGGTGCTCGATCGTCGAGAGCGTGCCGTTGGGTCCCCACTCGGAGAACGCGGCGTTGATCTTGTTCTTGCCCTCTGCCTCGCCACTGCTGTTGCGGAGGGTGACGAAGGAGTCGCGGGGGATCGAGACGAGGTGGACGCTGTTCCGGTCCTCGGAGATGTGCAGGATCATCACCGTGTCGCTGCGGTATTTGCCGACCGGCCACTCGTCGGCCTCGGCGTCCTGAGCGAGATCGGTGTCCGCGGCCTCGCCGTTGACCTGCTTGCCCGCGTCCGAGCCGAGGAGCAGGATGTTGAGCGCCCCGGTGTGGTTGCCGTCGGGTCGGTTCTTGACCGAGTCGGTGTCGAAGCGGTCGATGTTGCCGAGCTGGGAGTTGAGCTTCCAGCCGTAGAAGCCGCAGGTGGCGATCAGCAGCAGCAACACGATGACGATGGCGAGCAACATCCTCGGGTGCCGTTGCCGGAAACCGCCCACCGACGTTCGCATCCGGGTCAGGCGCGACGGTCTTTGCTCGGTCGTGCCCCCGGAGTCCATGACGACAGTGTGCAGGCTTCGGACAACCTCACCGCGTCAATCGGTCACGCGTCCCCGGAGATTCTTGGTGATCGAGCGTTGGCGCTTCGCTTCGAGTCGCCGTCGCTGGGAGCCCTTGGTGGGTTTGGTCGCCCGCCGGGGAGGCGGGGGTGGGGCCAGCGCCTCGCGCAGCAGCTCGGCCATCCGGTCCCGTGCGGCAGCCCTGTTCCGGAACTGGGAGCGGTGCTCGGAGGCGGTCACGACCAACACGCCGTCGACGAGCCGTCGGCCCAGATTGCGCAGCGCGCGGCTGCGCTGGGAGTCGGTCAAGGTCGGTGAGGTCGCCACGTCATACTCGAGCTCAACGCGTGAGTCGGCCGTGTTCACCGACTGGCCGCCAGGGCCCGGGGACCGGGAGAACCGCTCGACCAGCTCGCCGGCGGGCACGACGAGTCCGTCAGGGAGTCCCGGACCCGAGCGGACGACGAGGTTGCCACCGGGGCCGCTCATGCGCCGCGCTTGGCCCATTCGATGGCGGGGCAGGTGTCCATCACCATGGGCAGCCCCGCACGTGTAGTCCGGTCGAACGCGTCCTGGTCGGTGACGCCGAGCTGGAACCAGACTCCCTTCGCGCCGACCTCCACCGCCTGGTTGGCGAACTCGCCAGCGTCCTCGGAGCGCCGGAAGACGTTGACGACGTCGATCGGGAACGGCACGTCCGCGAGCTTCGCGTAGCCCTGTTCGCCGTGGACGATCTCGGCCTTCGGGTGGATGGGGACGATGCGTTTGCCGCGGGACTGCAACAGACCGGCGATCTCGTGTGCCG
>JAKDNC010000156.1 GCA_030452025.1 Nocardioides sp.
CGATCATCCCCACCCAGGCCGGGCACGACGCCGGGGTCCTCTCCGCTGCGGGGATTCCGACCGCGATGCTCTTCGTCCGCAACCCCACTGGCATCTCACACTCACCGGAGGAGTCCGCGGAGATCGCCGACTGCCTGGTCGGCGTCGAGGCGCTCGCCGACACCCTGGAGAGGCTCGCCGGGTGACCCGCACGTCGTACCTCCTCGAACGCGTGCTCGTGGGCGAACACGTCGCGCAGGACGTCGTGGTCACCGTCGAGGACGGGCGCTTCGTGGATCCGGTTTCCCCGCTTACCCGGGGAAACCGGCACTTCCCGGCCGAAGTTTCCGCCGGTAGGAGCCAGAATCCCCGGGTAGGCGGGGAAACCGTCACTCGGATCCCCGGCCTCACGCTCCCCGGGATCGCGAACTGCCACTCCCACGCCTTCCACCGGGCCCTACGTGGCCGCACCCAGCGCGGCGAGGGCAGCTTCTGGACCTGGCGCGACCAGATGTACGCCGTGGCCGGGCGCCTCGACCCGGACAGCTACTACGAGCTGGCCCGACTCACCTACCGCGAGATGCTCTGCGCCGGGATCACCAGCGTCGGCGAGTTCCACTATCTCCACCACCAGCCCGACGGCACGGCCTACGACGACCCCAACGCGATGGGCAGAGCCCTGATCGCCGCAGCGGGAGACGCGGGGATCCGGATCGCACTGCTCGATGCGTGCTACCTCGCGGCCGGGATCGGCAAGCCACCTGAGGGCGTCCAGCGGCGCTACTGCGACGGCACCGCGGAGGCCTGGGCCGAACGGGTCGCCGACCTACGCGGCGACGACACGACCGTGATCGGCGCCGCCGTGCACTCGGTGCGCGCCGTGCCCGCGGACCAGATGGCCACCGTCGTCCGCGCGGCCCGCGGTCGACCGCTCCACGTCCATCTCAGCGAGCAGGTCGCCGAGAACGAGCAGTGCCTCGCTGCCCACGGCCGCACCCCTGCTGAGCTCCTCGACGAACACGGTGCCCTCGGGGATCTGACCAGCGCCGTGCACGCCACCCACCTCACCGACCACGACCTCGCCCTTCTCGGCGGATCAAGAACCCGGTCCTGCTTCTGCCCGACCACGGAGCGCGACCTGGGCGACGGCATCGGCCCGTCGGTCGCCCTCGCCGACCATGGCTCCCGGCTCACTCTCGGCAGCGACAGTCACGCGATCATCGACCCCTTCGAGGAGATGCGCGCGGTCGAGCTCAATGAACGCCTGGCCACTCAGCAGCGCGGCCACTGGACCGCCGCCGCCCTGCTGCAGGCCGCCACCGAAGAAGGCCAGGCCAGCATCGGATTCCCCGATGCCGGGCGGATCGAGGTCGGGCAACGTGCCGACCTCGTCACGATCGACCCGACCAGCGTCCGCACCGCCGGCACCGGCGCGACCCACGAGACTGCGGTCTTCGCCGCCTCCGCCGAGGACGTCACCCATGTCATGGTCGACGGTGTCCTGCACGAGACTCGGTCCCGGCGCGAGGATCTCGGCCACCAACTCGACCGCACCATCGAAAGGGTCCTGCGATGAGTCACGGCACAAGTCATCTGGTCACCAACATCGGCGAACTGGTCACCTGGGCCGAGGGGCGTCCCGTCCTCAAGGGTGCCGCGATGGTCCTCGACGGTCCGAAGGTTGCCTGGGTCGGCCCCGCCGCGCGGGCACCTGCGGCGGACACGGCGTACGACGCCGGGGGCCGTGCCGTGATCCCGGGCTTCGTCGACAGCCACAGCCACCTGGTCTTCGCCGGCGACCGGAGCGAGGAGTTCGCGGCGCGGATGGCGGGCGAGTCCTACGCCGCTGGCGGGATCCGTACGACGGTGCGCGCGACGCGGGCTGCCACTGACGAACAGCTCACCTCCCAGGTCGCCCGGCTGGTCCATGAGATGCGCCGCCAGGGGACCACCACCCTGGAGATCAAGAGCGGCTATGGGCTCTCGACGCTCGACGAGGCCAGGTCGCTCGCGGTGGCCCGACAGTTCACCGAGGAGACCACGTTCCTAGGTGCCCACGTCGTCCCTGAGGGGATCGAGCCCGACGACTACGTCGCGCTGGTCACCGGACAGATGCTCGAGCGGTCGGTGCCCCACGCCCGCTGGATCGACGTGTTCTGCGAGACCGGCGCCTTCGACGTCGACCAGGCCCGCACCGTCCTCAAGGCCGGGATCGCGGCCGGGCTGAAGCCCCGGATGCATGCCAACCAGCTCGGTCACGGGCCCGGCGTCGGCCTGGCCTGCGAGCTGGGCCTCACCGCAGTGGATCACTGCACCTACCTCAGCGGCGACGACGTCGCCGCGCTCCGGGACAGCGGGACCCGAGCCACGCTGCTGCCGGGCGTCGAGTTCTCCACCCGTCAGCCCTATCCGGACGCACGGATGCTGATCGACGCCGGTGTCGGGGTCGCGATCGCCTCGGACTGCAACCCGGGGTCGTGCTTCACCAGTTCGATCCCGTTCTGCATGGCCCTGGCCGTGCGTGAGATGGGGATGACCCCGACCGAAGCGCTCGAGGCGGCCACCCGGGGCGGAGCGGCCGCCCTGGACCGGACCGATGTCGGGGGACTCGCGCCCGGGATGAGCGCGGACTTCGCGATTCTCGATGCGCCGACCCACCTGCACCTGGCCTACCGTCCCGGCGTCCCCCTGGTCAGCGAGACCTGGCTCGCCGGTCGTCGGACCTGAACTTCCGCGTCGGTGGGGGCCCAAATTCCAGGCGTTCCGTGCAGTAGACATCCCGAGTGTGGGGGCAATGATGCACAGCGCACGGAACACCCAGGGGTGGGGGTCGCACTTGAACTTGAACATTCGGGGCTGGCATCGCGGAGCATTGGTCAAGCCGTTGTCGTGAGATACCGCTACTCGACGCTGTCCTCCAGCAGGTCTTGTGCCGGGGTGAGGAGCGTCTGGCCACGCTCGCGAAGCACGGTGCGTCATGGGCGACTGCCGGGGACCAGATCTGAGGCACCTCGACCGGCCGTCTAAGGCACTTGCCCCATGTGCGTCCCTACCTCAGGGGCGCAGTCTCGAGTCAGCACACAGCGCAGTGTGCATCGAGAGAGGACAGTGGCATGGACATCAACAGCATGTACTTCGACAACGCCGAGATCGCCTTCCGAAAGGAGAAGGCGTTCAGGAACTGGGCGCCGGTCCGCCGCCGCCGGAAGATGAAGGAGCGCTTCCCACACCCGCGTCGCCCGCTGGACCAGGACTTCCTCGGCTGATCCGGACCATGTGTCCGAAAGTCGCGGGCGCCTTGGCGCTCTCTCCCGGCATGATGGGGGACGTGGCACCAGCCGGAATCAAACAGACCCTCGTCGGACGCGACACCGAACTCGCAGAGCTCTGCGACACGCTCGGTATCCGGTCGTCGAGGGTCGACCCGCGCCCGGCAGCCCAACCCCACGTCGTCCTCCTCGCCGGGGACGCGGGAGTCGGCAAGACCCGACTGCTGACCGAGCTCCGCGACGTCGCCTTTGCCGACGGGTGGCGGGTGATTGCCGGCCACTGTCTCGACTTCGGCGACAGCGCCCTGCCCTACCTGCCCTTCTCCGAGGTGATCGGCAGGCTGGCCACCGAACTTCCTGAAGTTGTCGACACCGTCGCCGGGGCCCACGCCGGCCTGGCGCGTCTCCAGCCTGGCCGCCGCATGCTCAGCGGTGACGGCGGCGAAGGTGCCCTCGACCGCACCCGCATCTTCGAGGCCATGCATGCCCTGCTGGAGGCAGCCGCAGCCGAAGCTCCGCTCCTGCTCGTCATCGAGGACACCCACTGGGCCGACCAGTCGACCCGGGACCTGATCAGCTTCCTGCTCTCCCGCGCCTTCGCAGAACCGGTGGGCATCGTGATCAGCTATCGCGCCGAGGACCTGCACCGCCGCCACCCGCTGCGCGCCCAGGTCGCCGAGTGGTCACGCATCCGCGGAGTGGCACGCCTCGCGCTTGATCCACTGACCCCGGTGGCCGTGCGACAGATGATCCGCGAGCTGCACGCCGACGAGATCACCGAGGCCGGGGTCGCCGGCATCATCAACCGCGCCGAGGGCAACGCCTTCTTCGTCGAGGAGCTCGCCGGTGCCACGTGCGTCGACTGCATCCCCGAGAACCTGGCCGACGTCCTCCTGGTCCGCCTCGACCAGCTCGACGACACCGGTCGCAAGGTCGTCCGCGCGATCTCCGTCGCCGGTCGCCGGGTCTCCCACGACCTGCTTGCCGAGGCCAGCGGCGTCGCCGAGGACGAGCTCGATCGGGCCCTACGCGCGGCCGTGGACCTCCACGTCCTGGTCACCGCACAAGATGATGCCTACGCCTTCCGGCACGCTCTCTTGGCGGAGGCGATCTATGACGACCTGCTCCCCGGCGAGCGGGTGAAGCTGCACGCCGCCTACACCGCGGCGCTCCGCGAGGGACGGGCCCGGGGTACGGCGGCCGAGCTCGCCCGTCATGCCCGCGCAGCGATGGACTACGGCACCGCCCTCGAGGCCAACATCCGTGCCGGGGAGGAGGCGATGACCGTCGGTGGACCCGACGAGGCCGCCCGCCACTTCGAGCACGCCCTGGAGCTGACCTCCGACCCGCGACTGGTGGCCGAGGTGGACCTCTCCCAGCTGATTGTCGACACCACCGATGCCCTGGTGGCTGCCGGACAGCAGGAACGCGCCCTGGCCCTCGTCGAGCGACACCTGGCCGAGCTGCCTGAGGAGACCGACCCCTCCGCGCGGGCGCGCCTGCACCTGATCGCGGCCCACGCGGCCCAGATGTTCGACAACGCCTCCGACTGGGAGGGTCATGCTGCGACCGGCCACGGGCTCATCCCGGACGCGTCCACCCGGGACCGGGCCCGGCTCCTGGCGCTGCACGCCCGGGTGATCGTCCCGGCGGACAAGGCCCTCGCCCGTGAGTCCGCGATGGAGGCGCTCGCTCTGGCCGAGACGCTTCGCATGCCGAAGACCGCCTCCGACGCGACCACGACCATTGTCGGCCTCGACAAGAGGGCGCCGCTCCAGGAACTGTCCGTCGCGCTTCAGGACGCAGCCCGTCGCGCCGCCGCCTCGGGCGCGGTCAACGCCGAGATCCGGGCGCTCTACCTTCTTGGCCGTGCCTACCAGGACCGTGGCGCACATTCCGAGGCGTGCGAGGCGTTCGCCAAGGCGACCTCAAGGGCATCGGCCGCCGGCATCCCCTGGGCGCCGTACGCCTTCGACGCCCGGCTCCAGCACACCCAGACCGCCGTTGCCGTGGGGATGTGGGAGTCCGCCCTCTCGCTGACCGAGATGGGCGGGCAGTCGCCGCCGCCGATGGCCGAGGGCATGCTGCTCGCCCTGAGGTACACGGTCCAGGCGGCTCGCGGCAACCCGCCGGTGGGCGCTCTCAAACGGCTGCGACGGAACTGGTCGAAGGATGGCCTCCTGGCGATCCTCTCGGCGCCGGTCGAGATCGAGTACCTCGGGCGCGCCGGCAAGGCGGGGGCGGTCGTGGAAGTGCACGACCTGGTGATCGACACGTTGACCCCCAACTGGCCCGAACTCTTCCAGGCCAGGGTGCGGCTGTCCGCAGTCACCATTGGGGCCCTGTGCGCCAGCTCCACATGGCTGAGTCATGGGGAGCGGGACCGCTTCGCCGTCCGGGCCGAGGAGATCCACGCAGTGGGGCATCGCACGGTGGAGGACCAGCTCGATACCGGCCTCTTCTGGGGCCCCGAGGGGCGCGCCTGGAGCAAGCGGCTCGACGCCGAACTGCTCCGCTTCCGTTGGCAGGCCGCCATTGGGACCCCCGAGATCGAGGACCTGGTCGAGACCTGGCGGGAGACGGTGGCTCTCTTCGAGGACTACGGCAACGTCCTGGAGCTCGCCTGGTGCCGTGCGCATCTCGCCTCGATTCTGCGCGCCTCCGGCGACCAGAGGGGGTCCCGGGAGGTGGCTGACCTGGCGCGGGAAGCTGCCCAGTCCCTGCAGGCCACGCCGCTGCTGGAGGCGCTCTCGGGACTGGGGGCGACGCCGGTCAGGGCGAAGGTGACGGCGCCGGTCGCGCTCACCCCGCGGGAGATCGAGATCCTCACCCTGGTCGCCACCGGCCGTTCGAACGGCGAGATCGCCAAGCAGTTGTTCATCAGCGCCAAGACGGTCAGCGTCCACGTCTCGAACATCCTCGGGAAGCTCGACGCCGCGGGGCGAACCGAGGCAGCGGCCATCGGACGACGCCGGGGCCTGATCTCCTAGTCCAGTCTGGTCTCATAGGCGGTGTGAAGATCCTTCTGACCGGTGACTCGATCACCGTGGCTGGCCCCTTCGCCGAGGAATCCTCCGCGGTCGGGGCCGCAGCGTTGGTGCGCGACGGCGTACATCCCCCCACACAGGGACATACCCCGAACCTCGAGCGCTGGCTTCAGGTATTCCGTCGGGACCCGGCATGAGTGAGCCCGAGGTCGTGGAGAAACGCTTCCGGTGCGCGGTCGGCGCGCTTGGTGCGCCGATGGCCGGCAGCGCCGGGGAGGAGTCGTCCTTCCTGCTGATCGAATACTCCGGCGCCTGGGGCCGCAAGGCGCTCGAGGAGAGCAGGCTGCCCGAGGAGGTCCGGGTCGGGCTGGCCGAGGGTGCGGCCGAGGCCGGTGTGCGCGTCATGCTGATCCGGCGCCACGGCCGCTCCGTGGCCGACTCCGAGGAATTCCGAGTCTTCCTCTGCCACGCCAGCGCCCACGACCCCTGGGTCGAGACCACGCGGCTCGGTGTCGCCGAGGACCTCCTCGACCTGGACCTCGACGGGCTCGCGGCCGGACGATCCACCGGCCTGGAGAGGTACGACGACGCGCTGCTGCTGGTCTGCACCAACGGCCGCCGCGATGCTTGCTGCGCGGAGTTCGGACGCCCGGTCGCAGCGGAGGTGGCCGCAGCCCACCCCGAGCAGACCTGGGAGGTCACCCACCTCGGTGGGCACCGGTTCGCCAGCGCGATGCTGACCCTGCCGCACGGGCTGT
This sequence comes from Nocardioides sp., assembly GCA_030452025.1. Lineage (GTDB taxonomy): Bacteria > Actinomycetota > Actinomycetes > Propionibacteriales > Nocardioidaceae > Nocardioides. The sequence continues at coordinate 6,994 of JAKDNC010000156.1, forward strand.
CCTACGGTCGACTCGATCCCCACTCGGCGTCGCTGATCGCCGACCTCACCCTCGAGGGGCGCCTCGATCCGATGCACCTGCGTGGTCGGACGGCATACGACGCCCCGGTGCAGGCTGCGGAGATCGCGCTGCTCGAGGAGCTCAGCCTGGACCGGGTCGACGCCCTCGACCTGGCCGGATCTGCGGCGGTCGGGGACGGGCAGACTCGGGTGAGGTTCCTGCACGACGGTGAGCAGCACACGCTGATGGTGACCCCCAGGGTGGGTGAAGCCGTGCGGGCCAGCTGCGGCGACGAGAAGGTCAAGCCGGCGCCGGGGTTCCTCACCGAACGGATCTGACTTGAGCGCCGGTGCCCCGGCCGGGCTCGGCCTGATCGGGCCCGGCCTGGTCCGGTCGGGTCCGGTCTGGTCGGGCCCGGTCGCGTCGAGGCGCGTCGAGGCCATTCCGCGCTCTCGCGCAACCGTCGAGGGATCACCCGGCACGGCGCCGTTGCGACACCTCCTCGGGGGAGAAGGCATCGGCGATCGACTCGAAGACGTCGCAGAAGGTCGGGTAGGCCTCGAGGGAGACTGTGCCGGTGACCGTCCATTCCTCGTCCCCGAGCACCCAGGTCCACAGCTCGGTGACCAGGCTGTGGCCGGCTGCCTGGTGGGAGATGCGCAGGTAGGAGACGTCGTGGCCGGCCAGGTCGAGCACGTCGGTGTCCTCGGTCTCCGGCCACTCCAGGATCTCGGTGAGCTCGTCGCGCAGCCGCGCCTGGA
>JAKDNC010000157.1 GCA_030452025.1 Nocardioides sp.
CGAGACCGTTGCGACGGCGCCGGATCCGGTCTCCACGGCGGCGTACCTCGGACGGTGGGAGCGGGGTCATGGCGGCCCCTTCCCTGCCGAAGTCCTCGAGGTCCTTGATCGGGTCACTCATCACGCGCTCCTCTCGGCAGTGCCGTCGGCCAGCAGGACGGCCAACGCCTTGCGTCCCCGGGAGAGCCGGGCCTTGATGGTTCCTTCGGGTACGCCGACCTCTGCGGCGACGGCGTGGACCGGCAGGTCGCACATGTGGTGCAGGACCAGTGCCCGTCGTTGGGCCTTCGGCACCCGGGCGAGCGCGTCGAGGAGCGCCACCCGGTCTTCGTTGACCGGTGGGGTCGTGAGTGCTGGCGCCAGGGCACGGTCCTGGGGTCGGCGGCCCAGCTTGGTCCGCCGCCACCGACTGATCGCGAGACGGTGGGCGGTTGTCCGTACCCATGCCTCGGGGTGCTCGGCCCTGTCCAGCTTGCGGCGATGCGCCCAGGCGCGGGCGAACGCCTCCTGCACGCACTCCTGTGCCTCGTCCCGATCGCCGATCATCGCGTAGACCTGATGGGTGATCCGGTTGAACGAAGCCGTGTAGAAGTCGTCGAACTCATGTTCGTCCATCCGGCCTGCCCCCGATCGTTCTTGCGGAACTTCTTGTCGGACATACGCCTGGGCGGAGGTTCGGGTTGCGTGCGTGACCGATCTATTTCTTCGCCGACGGCGACAGGTTGACCAGACGCTCGATCGCCCGCTGGGTTAGTCGCTGGAAGTCCGCACGCGTCATCGAGTGGTCCGGTGCTGGCACGAACCCGACCTGTACGACGACCCGCTTGCTGCGCGCGATGCCCATCAGGAACGTGACCAACTTGTCGTCGGAGACCTCGGTGGTGACGTGCCAGATGGTCACCTCCCTGTTCTCGGCCCGGTCGTCGTGGACCTGCTCGAGGGTGGTGGCCAGGTCCTTCTTCTCGCACTTGGCCATGCGGTCGCGGATCGTGGTGACGAAGCCTTTGGCCTGTTTCGGGGAGTTGAACTTCCCCAGTGTCTCGGTGAGCCCGAACGCGCTCGGCAACTTCGCCTGGGGAATCACGAAGTTGCGGGTCCGGGTGAAGGCCACCGGCTTGATCATGAAGTCGGCCTCGTCGCAGCGCGTCGCAGCGGCGTTCACCTTCGGCCGGCTCGGCCGGGTCGCCAGCCACGGGCGGGCCACGCCGGAGACCGGCGGGAGGTCCACGACCTGCAGGAAGCCGGGGGAGGTCCGGGCAGGCGGCGGTGCGGCTGCGAACGCCTCGGGGTGGGTGGTGCTGCACGCGCCGGCGTCCTCGTGCTCGCAGAGCCCGGTCACCGACGTTGCGAGGACCTTGACCAAGGGTGTGACGCCGGCGTCGGAGTCATCGGCGACGCGGCGTACGACGGTGTCGGTCAGGAGTCCTGTCCGGGAGATCCCCACGGCGTAGGTGGTCACCGGGTCGTTCCAGGTGCGCAGCACCATCACCCTGGCCTCGTCACCGACCCCGGTCACCCGGTAGCTCTGCTGGAGCTGGGCACGCACGTCGGTGCACCCGGCGAACCAGGCGATGGTCCGACGGAAGGTCCGCTGCGCCGCCGGCACTCCGTGGGAGAGCTCCACGGACTGGAGCGCCGAGAGGCCCGGCTCTCCCTCTACCTTGAACCGACGCACCAGCGCGCCCACGCCGGACGGGTCAGCGAACCGGTCGCGTTGGCAGGCGACGTTGATGCCGTTGCCGACGGTGTTGTCGTTGGTGGTGACCTTCTTGATCGTCCGGTCGCCGGTGATCGGCCTGATCTGCGCCTCGGAGAGGAGCTCGTCAACGTCGAGCCGGGCGATCGGGTCCTTTTCGGGCTCCGGCGCGTCTCGATGCCCACCTTGGGCGCTCACTCCGTCGATCTGGGGCGCTGCCCCGTTGGTCTGGCCGACGACTGCGCCGGTGCCGAGCAGGGCAGCGACGGTCGCGAGCACTCCGACGCCCGTGTGCAGGCGTCGACGGCCCGCGCCGGCGCGACGGATGATCGTGGCCCGAGGGAAAGTCGCCGACTCGGTGCGCTCGCCGATCTTCTCCAGGTGTGTGCGGATGCTGGTGGAAGGGACGTCGCGGTGCACCGCGAAACCGGAGGTGGCCGACTGCAGTTCCCGAGCGGCGGCCTCGTCGGTGAGACCCACCTCACGGGACATGCTGGACATGCTGCCCGAGCTGAGCTGGGTGAGCAGCAACACCTTCCGTTGGGGCAGGCTCAACTTCGCCAGCGCATCGAGAGTGGCGCGCGTCTCGTCGTCCAGGAACTTGTCCCGATGCCAGATCCGGGTGGTGTGGCGGCGCTGGGCGTAGGACCAGGCATGAGGCCGGACCCAGGTCTCCGGGTCCTCGAGCTTCGAGACCTTGCGCCAGTGGTGCCACGCCGTGACGAACGCATGGCGCACGGCGCCGCGCGCCGCCGGGAGGTCTCCGGTGAGTGCATAAGTCTGCAACAGGAGACGCCCGCGGGTAGCGGCGTAGAACGCGTCGAAGGCGGAAGCATCGTGCATGTCGCGACAACGGTACGGGAGGGGGTGAGACCTTGGAAACTTCCGAAACCCTGTCCTGCGGCGTGTGCGCTGCCCCAGGCGCCCCTCGGCGGGTGAAGATGGGTCTGCCATGACAGCCACACTCGATTCGGCCCGGCCCCCCCGGGACGGGACCCGCCGCCGTCCGCTCGCCCTGCTGGCGACGCTGGCCGGTGCCTCCGCGGCCGGTACGACGCTCGCGCTCTCGATGGTCGTCGGCGTCGTCGGATGGTTCATCACCGACGGTGGGGCGCACGGCGCTCCTCGTGACGCACTTCGCACCGGGGCGCTCGGGTGGCTGATGTCCCATGGTTCAGGGCTGGAGATCGACGGGATTGCCATCACCGCGGTCCCGCTGGGGCTGACCCTGATCTGCGCGGTGGTGATCGCCCGGTTCGCGCTCCGGCTGGGGGAGTCGGTGGCGACCTACGGGCCAGATGCCGACGACCTCGCCGACGGCGATCGTGACTGGACCGTCCCGGTTGCCTCGGCGCTGTTCGGGGCGACGTACGTCGTCATCGCCGTGGTCACGGGAGTGGTCGCAGGGTCGACGGACACGCACCCCGACCTGGCCGCGGTCATCCTCTGGTCGCTGGTGATGACCGGAGGCATCGGCGGCATCGCGATCGCGGTCGGCTCGGGCCGCGCCTCGGTGTGGCTCTCACTGGCCCCGTCTGCGGTCACGGCGACCCTGCACGCGTTCCGGTCCATCGTGGTCACCTTCCTGGCCACCGCCGCGCTGTTCTTCCTCGGCGCACTGGTCCTCGACTTCGGTGCGGCCATGAACGTCTTCTCCCAGCTCCACACCGACACCGGTGAGGCCGCGCTGTTCGTGCTGCTGATGGCCACGATGCTGCCGAATGCGGTCGTCTTTGCCGGTTGCTACCTCCTCGGGCCCGGGTTCGCCGTCGGAGGCGGCACCCTGGTCTCGCCCAGCCTCGTCGCCGTCGGGCCGGTCCCGATGTTCCCGATGCTCGCGGCGCTCCCCGACAACGGAGCGACACCCGTGTGGACGCCGTGGTTGGTGGCCCTGCCGGTGCTGATCGCAGGAGTCGGCGTCTTCCGCAGTCAACAGCTTCGCCCCACGGCGGCCTGGGACGAAGGCGCACTTCGTGGGGTCGTCGGTGGTGCCCTGGCCGGCCTCCTGTTCGGCCTGCTCGCCGTGGTCGCAGGCGGAGCGGTCGGTCCCGGTCGGATGACCGAGGTCGGGCCTGAGCCCGCCCAGATCCTCTTCCACGGGATCGTCGCCTTCGGCATGGGTGGCCTGCTCGGCGGACTGCTCGCCACTTGGCGCGAACGTCGCCACCTGCCCGCCGCCGAGAACGACTGACGGGGTCGATAAACTCCGGGGGTGTCGACTCCCAGCCCCACCACGCGCGTCGTGGTTCTCGTCTCCGGGGCCGGCAGCAACCTTCAGGCACTGCTCGAGGCCTGCAACGACCCGACGTACGGCGCCTCGGTGGTCGCGGTCGGCGCTGACCGCGAGGACATCGAAGCTCTGGCCCGTGCCGACCGGGTCGGCGTCCCCACCTTCGTGACGCGCGTGGGGTGCTTCGCCACCCGTGAACAGTGGGACGGCGCCCTTGCCGAGAAGGTCGACGCCTTCGATCCTGATCTCGTGGTGCTGGCCGGTTTCATGAAGTTGGTCGGTGGCAGGTTCCTTGCCCGCTTCGAGGGGCGCGTGGTCAACACCCATCCGGCGCTGTGTCCCTCGTTCCCCGGCACCACCGGTCCCGCCGACGCGCTTGCGTATGGCGTCAAGGTCTCCGGCGCGACCCTCTTCGTGGTCGACGCCGGCGTGGACACCGGCCCGATCGTCGACCAGACCGTCGTGCCGGTCGAGGACGACGACGACGTCCAGAGCCTCCACGAACGCATCAAGGTCGCCGAGCGCAGGATGCTCGTCGACAACGTGGGCCGCATCGCCCGCGAAGGATTCACCATCACCGACAGGAAGGTCCGGTTCGCCACATGAGCCCTGCCCCCCATCAGAGCGCGCCAGACAAGATCGCGATCAAACGGGCCTTGGTGTCCGTCTACGACAAGTCCGGCCTGGAGGATCTCGCCCGAGGCCTGCACGGGGCCGGTGTGAGCTTGGTGTCGACAGGTGGGTCGGCCGCGCTGATCGAGAGCCTGGGCATCCCGGTGACCAAGGTCGAGGACCTCACCGGCTTCCCCGAGTGCCTCGACGGCCGGGTGAAGACCCTGCACCCGAAGGTGCACGCGGGGATCCTCGCCGACCGCCGGATCGCCTCCCACATCGAACAGCTCGAGGCGCTCGAGGTGCAGCCGTTCGACCTGGTCGTGTCCAACCTGTACCCGTTCACCCAGACCGTGAGCTCGGGGGCGACGCCCGATGAGTGCGTCGAGCAGATCGACATCGGTGGCCCGTCGATGGTCCGCGCAGCCGCGAAGAACCACCCGTCCGTGGCGATCGTGACCTCACCGGACCGCTACGACGACGTCCTGCGCGCCACCGCTGCTGGTGGGTTCACCCTGCAGGAGCGCAAGTCCCTGGCCGCTGAGGCGTTCGTGCACACTGCGTCCTACGACGTCGCCGTGGCGAGCTGGATGGGCAACGTCCTGACCGACGCCACGGGTGGCACGGGCTTCCCGGAGTGGATGGCAGCGACCTTCACCAAGTCCGACACCCTGCGCTACGGGGAGAACCCGCACCAGCCGGCCGCGATCTACGCCAGCGGACGCCAACCGGAAGGCGGCGTGGCCCAGGGGGTCCAACTGCACGGCAAGGAGATGTCCTACAACAACTACGTCGACGCGGACGCGGCCTACCGGGCGGCCTACGACCACGGCGACCTGCCGACGGTCGCGATCATCAAGCACGCCAACCCGTGTGGCATTGCAGTGGGTGACGCCGGGGACGACGAGATCGCCGACGTGCACGAGAAGGCGCACGCGTGCGACCCGGTCTCGGCTTACGGCGGCATCATCGCGACCAACCGCTACGTCACCAAGGCGATGGCCGCGACGGTGAAGGACATCTTCACCGAGGTGGTCGTGGCACCCGGCTTCGACGGTGCGGCGCTCGACATCCTCACCGAGAAGAAGAACCTGCGGCTGCTCGTCGCCAACCCGCCGCCGCCCGGTGGCGTCGAGTTTCGTCCGATCTCCGGCGGTCTGCTGATGCAGGTGCGCGACACCATCGACGCTGAGGGGGAGCGGGCCGAGGACGACGGCACCACCTCACCCACCGGCGACGACGTCTCGCGCTGGCGCCTGGTCTCGGGCGAACCAGCCGACGAAGCGACCCTGGCCGACCTGCAGTTCGCCTGGCGGGCGATCCGCGCGGTGAAGTCCAACGCCATCCTGCTGGCCAACGACCGTGCCTCCGTGGGGGTCGGGATGGGCCAGGTCAATCGGGTCGACTCCTGCAACCTCGCCGTGACGCGCGCCGGAGAACGGGCCGCCGGCTCGGTCGCCGCCTCCGACGCGTTCTTCCCGTTCGCCGACGGGCTCCAGGTCTTGCTGGACGGGGGAGTGCGTGCTGTGGTGGCTCCGGGCGGGTCGATCCGCGACGAGGAAGTGATCGCCGCGGCCCAGAAGGCCGGCGTGACGATGTACTTCACCGGCACCCGACACTTCGCACACTGACCCCTGAGGTGACTCGATCGTTAGGCTGGATGGCGTGACTGCACAGAAACTCGACGGCAAGGCCACTGCGGCGGCGATCAAGGGCGAGCTCAAGGGACGCGTGGAGGCGCTGCGTGAGGGTGGTGTCGTCCCCGGCCTCGGCACCGTCCTGGTCGGCGACGACCCCGGCTCGCGGTGGTATGTCAACGGCAAGCACAAGGACTGCGCCGAGGTCGGCATCGAGTCTCTGCGCATCGATCTGCCCGAAACCGCCTCCCAGGACGAGATCGAGCAGGCCGTCAGCTCGATGAACGAGGATCCCTCCTGCACCGGCTACATCGTCCAGCTCCCGCTGCCGCGTGGCCGCGACGAGAACCGCGTCCTCGGTCTGATCGACCCGGCCAAGGACGCCGACGGGCTGCACCCGACGAACCTCGGCTGGCTGGTGCTCGGCAAGGAAGCCCCCCTGCCGTGTACGCCGCACGGCATCGTCGAGCTGCTCCGTCGCCACGGCGTGCCGATCGCCGGAGCAGACGTGGTGGTGGTCGGTCGCGGGGTCACCGTGGGTCGACCGCTCGGACTGCTGCTGACCCGTCGCTCGGAGAATGCCACGGTCACGCTCTGCCACACCGGGACTACCGACCTTGCGGCGCACGTGCGCAACGCGGATATCGTCGTCGCTGCGGCCGGCGTACCAAGCATCATCGGTCCGGACATGGTCAAGCCCGGCGCCGCCGTCCTCGACGTGGGCGTCTCCCGGGTGGACGGCAAGATCGCAGGTGACGTGGCTGCGGACGTGTGGGAGGTGGCGGACTGGATCTCGCCGAACCCGGGCGGCGTCGGCCCGATGACGCGGGCGATGCTGCTGGCCAACGTGGTCTCCATCGCCGAGAACAATCTGGCCTGACGGTGTCGTCGGAGGAGCAACCTGAGGAAGTCCCTGCGGAGAACTCTCCGGAGGAGCGGGTCCTGGCGGCCGACCGCTCGGTGACCGAGTTGAAGAAGCCCTCGACCCTCGGGGGTGTCCTCTACCTGTGCGTCCTCGTGGTGGCGCTCTTCGGGGTCGGCCTGGCCGCATCGGGACGATGGCGCGGTGGCGTCACCTGGCTCGGTGGCGCGCTCCTGGCAGCCGCAGCCGCCAGGCTGGTGCTGCCCAAGGAGGATGCCGGGATGCTCGAGGTGCGTCGCAAGGTCATCGACATCGGCATCCTGGTGGTCATGGGCGGGGCGCTGATCTTCCTCGCCGTCACCATTCCCGACCAGCCGGGGTGATCCACCCCGAAAAGGGTCGAGTGCTCAGGTGATTGCCTGGGCAACCGCCTGAGCACTCGACGCGGGCTGTGGGGCTCAGATCAGACCGAGCTCGGTGACCGCCTTGCGTTCGTCGGCGAGCTCCGCGGTGGAGGCGTCGATCTTGTCGCGCGAGAAGTCGTTGATCTCGAGACCCTGGACGATCTCCCAGTCACCACCCTTGGTGGTGACCGGGAAGGACGAGATCAGTCCCTCGGGCACGCCGTAGGAGCCGTCCGAGCGGACAGCCATCGAGACCCAGTCGCCCTCGGGGGAGCCGCTGAGCCAGTCGCGGGCGGCGTTGCAGGTCGCG
>JAKDNC010000158.1 GCA_030452025.1 Nocardioides sp.
CATGCCGGTGGCGCGACCGAAGTCTCTCCTGACCGGTGAGAACACGAACATCACCTGGTCGGCGAACTGGGACGATGACCTCGCCGGATCGGTCGAGCACGGACAGAACGACCCGATACTCGCCAAGGTGAGCGAGGAGATCAAGTTCGAGTACGAGCAGACCTTCATGTTCTACCTGCCGAGGATCTGCGAGCACTGCCTCAACCCCGCGTGTGTCGCCGCCTGCCCCACCGGCGCGATCTACAAGCGGGAGGAGGACGGCATCGTCTTGGTCGACCAGGACCGGTGCCGCGGCTGGCGACAGTGCGTCACGGGGTGCCCGTACAAGAAGATGTACTTCAACCACAAGACCGGCAAGGTCGAGAAGTGCACCTTCTGTTTTCCGCGCATCGAGATCGGCCAGCCCACGATCTGCTCCGAAACCTGCGTCGGACGGTTGCGCTACCTCGGGTTGATGTTCTACGACCAGGATCGGGTCCTGGAAGCCGCCTCGACCCCTGACGGCCATGGTCTCTACGAAGCTCAACGAGATGTCTTCCTGGACCCCAAGGACCCGGAGGTGATCCGTCAGGCGCGACTCGCCGACATCCCCGAGGACTGGATCGAGGCCGCCCAGCGCTCACCGATCTGGGCGCTGATCAACGAATACAAGGTGGCCCTGCCGCTGCATCCGGAATACCGCACCATGCCGATGGTTTGGTACATCCCACCGCTGTCACCGGTCGTAGACGCGGTCAGCGAGACCGGCGAGGACGGTGAGCGCAAGGACAACCTGTTCAACGCGATCGACCAACTGCGGATCCCGATCGACTACCTCGCAGGGCTCTTCACCGCGGGGGACACCGCGCCAGTGGACAAGGTGTTGCGCAAGCTGGCCGCGATGCGTTCCTACATGCGCGACATCAACATGGGGTGGGAGGAGGACGAGTCCATCGCCGCGGCAGTTGATATGACGGGGCAAGAGATCAAGGACATGTATCGGTTGCTCGCCATCGCCAAGTACGAGGAACGCTATGTCATTCCTCCAGCGCACTACGAAGACGCCCACAAGCTGGAGAACGTCGCCACCGAGTGCTCGCTGGACGTCGATGGTGGCCCCGGCATGGGAGGTATGGACGGCTCGTTCGGTGATCCCGACATGGGAGCTGATCCCGGTGTGGGCACACCCGACGGCCCCGGACGTCCCGAAGGGGTGCGGATCAACCTGCTCAACTGGGATGGCAAGGGCGTTCCCGATGGTCTCTTCCCGACGTCGGGTCAGACATCGGGGTCATCGAGCGAACCAGGGGGTCAGTCGTGACACCGCGCGTTCCCGCTCTCAAATATTCGCCGGACCAGCTGACCCGCATCTGGCAGTCGGCCTCGATCCTGATGGACTACCCCGGCGAGAAGCTCTTCGACCAGCTTGATCTGCTGAGCGAGGTCGCCGCTTCGCTACCGGCCGAGCTCGGTAGCGGTCTGCAGTCAACGATCGATCACCTTCGAGCCCAGTCACTGTGGGACTCCCGAAGCGACTACGTCGACACCTTCGACACCCGCCGGCGCGGCTGCCTGTTCCTGACCTACTTCTCCAACGGTGAGACGCGGAAGCGGGGTCTGGCTCTGCTGCGGATCAAGCAGGTGTACACCAAGGCCGGGCTGGTCCTCACCGAAGATCAACTGCCCGATCACCTGTGCGTCGTGCTCGAGTTTGCCGCCGCGACGGATCAACAGGCGGGCCTCAAGATCATCCTGGACAACCGTGCGGGCCTCGAGTTGCTCCGTCTGCATCTTGTCGAGATCGACTCACCGTGGCGAGGTGCGTTGGAGTCGGTCTGCGCAACCTTGCCGGCGCTGAAGGGCAAGGATCACGAAGCCGTCGAACGGCTGATCGCCGAAGGACCCGAAGACGAACAAGTCGGACTCAGCCCCTATGGAATGCCGGATCTGGCACCGATGCCCGGAGGCGCATGATGGACAGCACGCTGGACACGTTCTTGTGGCTGATCTTCCCCTACATCTGCCTGACCGTTTTCGTCCTCGGTCATGTCGGGCGTTATCGCTATGACAAGTTCGGCTGGACGTCGCGATCGAGCCAGATGTATGAGAGCAGCATTCTGCGTTGGGCAAACCCGATGTTTCACTTCGGCATCCTGGCTGTCTTCTTCGGTCATGTGATGGGCTTGGGTATCCCCAAGAGCTGGACCGACGCCGTCGGCATCTCGGACGGCATGTATCACTTCATGGCGATCTCCGTAGGTGCAGTGGCCGGCGTTTTCACCATCGTGGGACTCATCGGCCTGCTCTATCGGCGTCGCTTCACCAAGGCCGTCCTGGGGGTGACGACCAGGATGGACAAGCTGATGTACGTCATGCTTGTCGTCGTGATCCTGACTGGTCTGATCAACACGGGTTCTGGTGTCGTCGGGGACTACAACTATCGCGAAGGCGTGTCGGTCTGGTTCCGCAGCATCTTCTACTTCAACCCTCAACCCGAGTTGATGGTCGATGCACCACTGAGCTTCCAACTCCACGGCCTCTTCGCGATCACCCTGTTCGCCGTGTGGCCCTTCACTCGCCTGGTTCACGCGTTCACCGCCCCGTTGGGCTATGTATTCCGGCCCTACATCCTTTACCGCAGCCGTGATGATCACGAGGGGTCACGCTCACGTCGACGCGGCTGGGACAAGGTTGACACCATCCCGCGCCGTAGATAGGGCTTTTGCGGTCCGTCGTGAGGAGCTCCGTTCCGGATGCGTGCACCGGTGCCAGGGGATTCGTGCCCGACGCCATCTCCTCGTTCGACCACATCGTCTGGGGCCGCCTGTTGCTCTCTTGTGATCCTTGGCGCAGAGTGGATGGTCAGGGGTTGAGGAGGAGCGCTTGATGTCGACCAAGGCAGAGGAACGCAAGAAGCCTGGCTACTGGGCGGAGTACCTACCGCTCTGGGATGAACCAATCACGGAGGGCCTGCAGATGGCCTCGTGCAGTCCCGCATGCAAATCCATCGCTGTCTGCGCCGCCGGTGCGTGGCAGCGCGGCTGGACTGCCGAGCAGTGGCGTCAGGACGTACTCAGCAGACATCCGGAGAAAGAGGAAGTCAGACTGATCACTGCCGCTGAGGACTGCATGCGCAAGTCCGGCTTGTGGTTGTGGAACCACTAGCCAAGGGGGCGCCGTGGGTGAGTTGATCGCCTCGCTGGTCGGTCAGGGGTCAGTGACCGCTGAGGTGCCAGCCGCCTGAAGGCAGGTCGAGCGCGGCATCAGGACCCCATGAACCCGGCTCGTAGGACTTGGTCGCGGGCGGGCTGTCCAGCAGTGGCTGGCACGCCTGCCAGAGCAGGTCGACCTCCTCGGAGTGGCTGAAGAGCATCTGGTCTCCCCGCATGACGTCGAGCAGAAGCCTTTCATAGGCTTCCAGGGCATGGTCGGCCGAGAAGTCCTCCGCGTAGTCCAGACGCAGCGTTGCCGGTGCAACGGTCAAAGCCGGGCCGGGCCGTTTGCCACGGACGTCGACCTTGACCACGGGGTCGTCAGTCAGCTCCAGGATGATTTCGTGAGGGCACGCACTCTCACTGAAAATTTCATGCCCCGGCGGGAGGAACCGGAGCGTGATGGTGCGACGCCCCTCAGCGAGCGACTTCCCGGTGCGCAGGTGAAACGGCACTCCTTGCCACCTGTCGTTGTCGATCCAAGCCTCGAGCGCGACGAACGTCTCGACAGTCGAGTCCGGATCCACACCCTCCTCGTCGCGGTAGCCGTCGTACTGACCGAAGACGGTCCGCTCGGGGTCAAAGGCGCGAAGCGCCTTGAAGGTCGACACCTTTGCGGAGCGCAGGCCGTGGGTGTCCAGCTCGTCCGGTCTGTCGCTGGCGACGAAGCCGAGCAGTTGGCACAGATGCGTGGAGATCATGTCCCGCAGGCAGCCCGTGCCCTCGTAGAACGCGGCCCGTCCCTCCAGGCTGAGTGTCTCAGGCACGTCGATCTGAACTGATTCGATGCTGTGCCGATCCCAGACGGTCTCGAAGAGACGGTTGGCGAACCGGAGCGCCAGGATGTTCTGGACAGCCTCCTTGCCGATGAAGTGATCGATTCGGAAGACCTGCTCCTCACTCACCACCGACTTCAGCGTCCGGTCCAGTTCACGCGACGATGTGAGGTCACGGCCGAACGGCTTCTCCACCACCAGGCGCGCCCGGTCGGCGATGCCCTCGCGACCCAGCATCTCGACGATGCCGTCCATCGCAGTGGGGGGCACCGCAAGATAGAGCAGTCGACACGCGTCCTGACCGAGCTTCGCCTCCGCCGCGCGGACCGCGGTGGCGAGGTCAGCTCCGTCCTTGGCGGAGGACTCCCGGAACGAGACTCGCGCGATCAGGTCATCGAGCACTGACGCATCGACCCGGTCCACGGACTCCGCGATCGCACCGCGAATGCTCGATCGGAAGTCTTCAACCGACGCCGGAGCGTGCCGCCCGCTGCCGATCACGGCGTACTCCCGTGGCATGCGTCCGGCCGCAGCCAGGTGGTACAGCCCGGGGAAGAGCTTTCGACGCGCGAGATCTCCCCGGGCTCCGAAGATCACGATCACCTGTGGTGCCAGGTCCTGTCCGCTTCCCACGTGAGTCGACATACGATGCATCGTTGCCTGCGCGGACGCCCCACACAAGGCGAAGTAGGTCCGGGAGGCATGACAGCGACCACGCGGCGTCGCAGAACAGGATGCTCGGCACTCACGCCGGATCGGGTTGCGCCGGCCAGCGCGCGGCCAGCGCCGGCGAGTGGGAGAGTGGTGTCATGACGCAGTCAGCACTCATCCGGGTCTACCTGCTCGACGATCACGAGGTCGTGCGGCAGGGCCTGCGGGCTCTGCTCGAGGCGGCCGGCGGCATTGAGGTGGTGGGGGAGTCGGGGTCGGCCGTGGAGGCAGCCTCCCGTGTCCCGGCGCTGCACCCCGACGTGGCGATCCTCGACGGTCGGCTGCCGGACGGTTCAGGGGTCGAGGTGTGCAGACAGGTCCGGGCGGTCGACCCCTCGATCCGGGCGCTGATCCTCACGTCGTACGACGACGACGAGGCGCTCTTCGCGGCCATCATGGCCGGGGCGTCAGGCTACGTGCTCAAGGAGATCATCGGCTCCGACCTCGTCGGTGCCGTTCGCCAGGTGGCGGCGGGTAACTCCCTGATCGATCCGTCGCTCACCGCGCGGGTCCTCGACCGGGTGCGCAACGGCCCTGCGACTGCACCCGAGCTCGCGAACCTGACCGAGCAGGAGCTGAAGCTGCTCGCTCTGATCACCGAGGGGCTGACCAACCGTCAGATCGGGGAGCGGATGTTCCTCGCCGAGAAGACCGTCAAGAACTACGTCTCCAGCATCCTCGCGAAGCTGGGCCTGGAGAGCCGCACCCAAGCCGCCGTGCTGGCCTCGAAGCTGCTCGACCCGCCAACCGGCCCTGCGTAGTGAGGACCAACAGCACCCAAGCGTGGACCGTCCGCCCCTGCCGTTGATCCCCTTCCCGCGGGAGGCTCGAGTCAGAAGGAAAAACACTACTCGAGGAGGTAGCCGTCATGGCTGTCATTCATCAGCACGACAACACCGAGGGTGTCGCGCACGATGCCTCCGACACCACCGCAATCACGGGCGCGCACACCACGGCTACCAGTCGTGTCCTGGCCGTCCTGCGGATCAGTTTCGGTTTGACGTTTTTGTGGGCGTTCTTCGACAAGCTGCTCGCGCTGGGCTTCCACACAGGCTATGACCCGACCGGCGCCACGCTCGACCGGTTCGGACCCGCTGCGTGGATCAACGGCGGCAGCCCTACCGAGGGCTTCTTGAAGTTCGGCGCCGACGGCCCGTTCAAGGGGTTCTACAACAGCATCGGCGGCATGGCCTGGGCCGACACCCTCTTCATGCTTGGTCTGCTCGGCATCGGTCTGGCCTTGACCTTCGGAGTCGGCATGCGCGCCGCGGCCGTGGCCGGCGCGGCGATGTACCTCCTGATGTGGACCGTGGTTCTTCCTCCGGAGACCAACCCTGTGCTGGATGATCACATCCTCGGCGCGCTGACCCTAGTTGTCCTGGCCATGCTCAACGCTGGCAACACCTGGGGTCTCGGCCGCTGGTGGGGCAGCAAGAAGGTGGTGCAGGAGCACCCCGTTCTTCGATGACTCGGGGCGGCACCCACACGGTCACCTGGTCCGCCGGGTGGCCGTTGCGCTGCCCGTGGGTGCTCAGCCCAGCGGAACGCGCCAGTTGAACGATGTGCCTTGCGGCTTGCGACGCTCGAGCTCCAGACTGCCGCCCAGCGTGGCGGCCCGGCGCCGGGCGTTGCGCAGCCCGCGCTCGGGTCGCGCCGCGGGGAGGGCGCCGCCCTCGGCGTGGGCGCAGCGCTGCAGCGCAGCGGGCGTCACCGGGACGCCGCCCGCGGCGTAGGACGCCCGTGCATGCCGCGCCAGGTTGGACAGCGCCTCGCGCAGCACTGGAAGCAGCTGCTCGCGAACCTGGTCGGGCACCGCGGTGTCGACGGGGCCGCCAGTGCGGACGACTGGGGTGTAGCCGAGAACGGGGACATACTCCCGCACCAGTGCCCGCAGCTCCCCGCGCAACGACCCGAGGCGATGCTGCTCGAGCTCGAAGATCGTGCCGCGGATGTCCTTGATGGTCTGGTCGAGGTCTGTGACTGCGCGGGTCAGACGCTCGGTGATGTCGGGGCTGTCGGCAAGGAGGGCGGCTCCCTGGAGCTGCAGCCCGGTGGCGAAGAGACGCTGGATCACCACATCGTGGAGGTCCCGGGCGATTCGATCACGATCAGAGATCACCGCCAACTCCTCGCGATCCGCCAGCGCCTGGGCGCGGTCCAGGGCCACAGCTACCTGGTCAGCGAACGAGACGAGGAGTTCGCGCTCCTCCACGTCCACCGGAGCCAGACCGGTCTCGAAGAGTGCGACCAGGGTGGCACGGTCGGTCAGATGCGTGCGTAGCGGGATGACGAGGGCCGTCATCGTCTCGAGCTCCACCGCTGTGGTGTCGCGACCGGAGTCAGTGTCCGCGCGCAGTTCGGCCAGGGCCTCCTCGACCCGCTCGTCGTCGTCCGGGTTGGCAGTCACGGTCCGTGCGGCGTCGTATCGGTAGCTGAGCAGAGCAGTGGCCGTTGCCTTCGACAGGGATCGTGCCTCCTGGGTGATCAGCCGCAGCGCCGGCTCGAGGTCGATCGGCGGTTGCAGCGCGTCGGCCAGGCGCGCGGACGCCTCGAGCCACTGCCTTCGCCGCTCGCTGAGGCCGTAGGCGCGGGCGTTCTCGATCACGAAACCGGCAGCGCTGGCCAAGGCCTCCGCAAGCTGCTCGTCCTGCTCGGTGAACTCGACGCCGCCGGTCTTCTCGGTCAGGTAGAGATTGCCGAACACACTGCCGCGGATCCGAACCGGCACACCCAGGAAGGTTGTCATGGGTGGATGGTTCGCAGGGAAGCCCACCGACTGCGGGTGTTCGCTGAGCACCGACAGTCGGAGGGCCCGAGGCTGTTTGATGATCAGCCCCAAGACACCCCGGCCGCGCGGGAGATCACCGATCCGTGCCCGTTGTGCGTCGTCGATGCCGGTGGTCACGAACTCAACGAGGGAGCCGTCGTGGCCGATCACGCCCAGCGCGGCGTACTGCGCCCCGGTGAGTTCGCACGCCGCCTCGACGATGCGGGTGAGCACGCTGCGAAGGTCGAGGTCCGAAGAGATCGAAATGATCGCGTCGAGCAGCGTCCGGGCGTTGGTCGACGGGTC
>JAKDNC010000159.1 GCA_030452025.1 Nocardioides sp.
CGGGTCCTCGGGCTCCGGGGTCGGCGCAGGCTCCTGCGTCGGCGCAGGCTCCTGTGTCGGCGCAGGCTCCTGTGTCGGCTCGGGCTCCTGTGTCGGCTCGGGGGACCCTGTCGGGTCCTGGCTCGGGTCCGCACTCGGGTCGCCTTCGGTCGGAGTCGTGTCGTCCGGCACCGTGTCCGTCTGGTCGTCTCCCTCCGCCGCGCGGATCCGGGCTGCCTCCTCGAGTGCGGCCTGGCGACTGGTGGCCATCGAGACCGAAATGTTCTGCAGTCGGGCGAGCTCACCGATCAGCGCGTCCTTCTCCCGCGCCACGGCGCTCGCTTCGGACATCGCGGCCTGCTGCGCACTGACTGCCGCACCACGGGCCCGGGAGGTCTCCTCCTCCAGCGAAGCAGCCCCCTCGCGGGCAGTCTTCGCCTGCTCGCCGGCCAGCGTCGCGACCTTGAGGGAGGCGGAGTACGTCGCCCGGATGTCCTCGAGGGAGGAGTTGAGGTTGAAGGTCGTGTTCGCGTGCTCGATGGCGTCATCGACACCGGCCTCATCGACGAGTGCGGCCATGGTCGAGAGCTCCGGGGACATCTCGTAGGTCGCGGCCAACACCTCCGCGTAAGCCTTCTCGTGCTTGTCCAGCGTGGCGGCCGCGGATTTCGCGCGACGCTCTGCGGCCCGAACCTCCTTGCGGGCTTCACCGAGCTTCCACCGGGCTGCGCTCCATGCCTCCTGCGCCTGCGCGGCGGCGATGCTGGCGTTGTTGAGGCGTTGGTTGGCGAGGACCAGGTCGGCCTGCACAGCGCCCACGTCACGCTCGGCCGATGACGCCGCAGCCCTGGCCCGGTCCACCTGCTGCTTGGTGGGGGCTTTCGCCTCTCCGTCATCCCCGCCGGCAGGATCGGCGACTGCCGCCGGCACTGCCAGCGTCAACGAGAGGATGCCGGCGATGGCAGCCAGCAGTGGGCGTCCGGTGGTGTTCCGTCGCACGGTGATGTGCCCCTTTGCGGTTGGGAACCTCGGGCAACTTCCCCATCACCCGAGGCACTTTGAGCACGCTAATAGTCATCAGTCACAAAGGAAACAGTTTTCACAGAAAAGTTTCAGCTCGTCGGCGTGTCGCCTTGACTAACTACATCGATGTAATTCAGCGGCCCGGAGCGCACGTGGACGAAATGCGCGCTGACCCGGCGCGAACGTGCGTCGTGGTGCACGTTCGCGCTGGGTCAGCGCAGGTGACGCTCAGTCGTCGACGGGGACGTGTGACGTGGTCGTCGTCGGATAACTCCCCAACCCGTGTCTGTCGAACTTCTGCCCCGAGGCGAGTCCGCCCAGGTAGAAGGACACGACGCCCAGCGCGACACCGGCGATGTCGTCGGCGATGTAGTGCCAGCCGAAGTAGAGCGTTGCGACGACGGTGATGCCGAAGTTGACCCACAGCACCCAGTGCAGCCAGCGGATCCTCAACGTGTACTGCGCCATCAGCGCCACCAGCAAGGTGATGGCGCAGTGCAGGCTCGCGAACCCCGCCACAGACTGCACCGCCGCATCGAAGTCACCCCAATAGACGTTGACGCGCCCGTAGGAGAGCGCCTCCATCAGTTGGGAGGCTCCAGTGTCGGCGAGGCTGTCGTAGAGCCAGGGGTATTCGAAGCCCGGGCCGAGCGTCGGGATCGCGTAGTACGACGCGGTGCCCAGGCTCCAGGCCAGGCACTGGGAGGTGGCGAACCAGTAGCCGTAGCTGATGTTCGGGATCCAGACCAGGAACGCCGCCAGCACCAACGGGACCATCGGCAGGAACCACAGGTAGATCGTGGAGAGGAAGTGGGCGCTCAGGTTGGTGCCGAGCAGGTCGTGCAGCACCGTGGCCGGCTCGTGCCCCAGGAAGATCGCCTTGTCCAGCAGGTGCAGGGAGCGGTCATGGGTCTTGATCCCCATCACCTCCGGCAGCGCGGACTTGAGGTTCCGGTAGCTCACGTAGGTGATGTAGAAGCAGACCAGCCCCAAGGCCACCAGCGTGAGCCGCTCGCGGTTCCAGTGGGAGCGCCACCGGTCCCGGACGATCGGCCACATCACCTTGGGATTCATCTTCGAGGCCCACAGGGTCCGCGGCAACATGTCCAGGAGAATTGCCCCGAAGACGAGCAGCGGGAACCGCGCCCACGAGGGGCCGAGGAACCCCTCGGGATCGATCAGGCCCTTGCCGAGGCTGACCGTGGTGAAAAGGGCGAGCCCACCCATGAGTGCTGCGACTCCGATGAGGAGTACATAGGCCCGGCGATACACCCGGGCAGTCTAGGTGACTCCCCCAGCGATCATCGGCGGCCCACGACGGCGAGGCGCTCCGGATCCACTTCGAGATGCACGACTTCACCCACTCCGGGGCTTTTGTCCCCGCCAGCCGCGACGGCGCCCAATGGCCCGAGCCCCTCGACGTCCACGTCGAGCCGAAGCGTCTCGGGCGTCAGCCGCGAGGAGAGTACGACGCCTCGCAGCGGCCCTGCGCCGCTCACCCGCAACGCGGATCGCCGCAACGCCACCACGCCGGCACCGGGAAGCCCCGCGGCTGTGAGGACCTTCGCCGCAGCGGCTCCCTCCAGCACCGAAGCGTAGCCCAGGAAGCTCGCCGCCTCAGCGTCGACCGGATGCTCCCAGACCTCGCCCAGGGTGCCGTCCTGGACCAGCCGGCCGGCACGCATCAACGCCATCCGGTCCGCGACCGCGAACGCCTCCTCATGGTCGTGAGTGACCAGCAGGGCTGTGGTACCGGCCTCGGTGAGGATCCCGCGAAGATCCTCGGCGAGGCGCTCCCGCAGTGTCTTGTCCAACGCGCTCAACGGCTCGTCGAGCAGCAGCAGGCTCGGTTCGACGGCCAATGCCCGCGCCAGCGCGACCCGCTGCCGTTCCCCGCCGGACAGCGTGGCCGGCGCCCGCTCGCCGTACCCACCCAGGCCGACCAGCTCGAGCAGCTCGCTGACACGCTCGCGGGTGCGCCCCCGGGGCGTGTGCCGGATCCGCAGTGCGTAGGCGACGTTGGCGCCGACACTCTGGTGGCCGAAGAGCTGGCCGTCCTGGAACATCAACGCGAAGCCACGCTTGTGCGTGGGGACGCCGCGCAGGTCGCCGCCGTCGTGGAGGATCCTGCCGGAGAGCAAGGGCTCGAGCCCGGCCACCG
Source organism: Nocardioides sp. (assembly GCA_030452025.1). Lineage (GTDB taxonomy): Bacteria > Actinomycetota > Actinomycetes > Propionibacteriales > Nocardioidaceae > Nocardioides. The sequence goes on from JAKDNC010000159.1 coordinate 3,164, forward strand.
CGCGCAGCAGGGTCGACTTCCCGCAACCCGAGGGTCCGAGGACGGCCAGCACATCTCCGGTCGCGATCTCCAGGGTCACGCCGTCGACCGCGGGGACGGAGCCGTAGGTGACCGTGACTCCCTCGATGGACAACACCTCAGAACCCTCCCACGCCCGGCACCCGGAGCCTCTCGACGGCCAGCATCACCAGGCCGGTGGTCACGGCCAGGACCACCGAGGCGGCCAGCGCCATACCGTAGTTGTCCTGCCCCGGTTGGCCGAGCAACTGGAAGATCACCACCGGCAGGGTCGGGTGGTCCGAGCGCGAGATGAACGAGGTGGCCCCGAACTCGCCCAGCGAGACGGCGAAGGCGAACCCAGCGGCAGCCAGCAACGGTTTCCAGACCACGGCCAGGTCGATGGACACGACGGTGCGCAGCGGCCCGGCGCCAAGCGACGCAGCCGCCTGACGCTGACGGTCATCGATCCCCGCAAGGACCGGCGCGATGGTGCGCACCACGAGCGGCATCGCCACCAGCGCCTGCGCCATCGGCACCAGCATCGGCGAGTCCCGGAAGTTCACCGTCGGCTGGTCGAGGGTGATCAGGAAGCCGAAGCCCAAGGTCACCGCGGAGACTCCCAGCGGCAGCATGAAGAACCCGTCGAGGACACCGCGGAGTCGCCGTTCGGTCCCGGTGTGGGAGCGCCGGGTGACGATGATCGCGACCAATCCTCCGACCAGCAAGGCGATCCAGGTGGCGTCGAAGGCAGTCCGCAGCGAATTGACCAGCGCGTCGGTGACCCTGATCGCCTCGAGCTGGTCGCTGGTCCCCAGCCGATCGAGATTGCGGTAGTTGGCCAGGCTCCACCCATCGTCGACGGTGAATGAGCCGATCACCAGGGAGGCGATGGGGATGACCACCAGGGCGAGCACCAGTGTCGTGACCACCACCGCCGGGAGGTCGCCACGTCTGATCCGCTGCGGAGACGGCGTACGACGGTCCAGGGTCGGGGACGCCTGGGCCCGGGAGCGGTGGGCTGCGTAGAGCAGCAACGTGACCACGAGAAGCTGCAGCAGGCACAGCGCGGCCGCGGCCTGCAGGTCCAGGAGGTTGGTGGTCAGCAGGTAGATCTCCGTCTCGACGGTCGCGTAGCGCAGCCCGCCGAGCACCAGCACCACCCCGAACGCGGTGGCACAGAAGAGGAACACGACGGTGGCCGCGGAAATCATCGAGCCGCGCAGGGCGGGGACCGTGACGGTGCAAAAGACCCGCCAGGGCGTCGCGCCGAGCGCGGCGGCCGCCTCCCCGGGGCGCGGGTCGAGGGACTCCCAGGTCGTCCCGACGGTCCGGACCACGACGGCCAGGTTGAAGAAGACCATCGCCGCGATGATCGCCCAGGGCGAGTCGTCCAGGAAGCCGAGCCCCCATTGTTCGATCAGCTGGGTGAAGGCAATGCCGACCACCACCGTCGGGAGCACGAACGGCACCAGGAAGAACGCCCGCAAAAGGCCCCGCCCCGGGAACCGCAGCCGGTAGAGGACGTAAGCGGCCGGAATGCCGAGCAACAGCGTGAGTGCGCAGGCCAGGCCGGCCGACCAGACGGTGAACCACAGGACCCGGTGCGTGCGCGGCCGGGCCAGGACGTCGAGAACCGCGCCGGGCGAGAAGTCGCCGCCGGGCCAGATCCCCTCGCCGAGCATCCCGCTGACCGGCAGCACGAAGAAGACGCCCAGCACCAGCAGCGGTCCCGCGGCGAGACCGGCGAGCGTGAGCAGCCGCCTCATCGGGTGCGGATCATCGAGTGCGGCTCATCGAGTGACCAGGTCGTTCCAGTCCGTGAGCCACTCCTGCCGGTGGGCGGCGATGTCGTCGGCCGGGACGTCGTAGGGATCCTCCGGCTGCACGGCGAACTCGGCCCACTCCGCAGGGAGCGTGGCGCTGGCGCTGACCGGAAACATGTACATGCTGTCCGGGATCGCGGACTGTGCCTCGTCGCCGAGCAGGAAGTCGATGAACAGTTGCGCCCCGGCGGGGTTGTCGGCGCCCTCGAGGATCCCGGCGTACTCCACCTGCCGGAAGCACGTGTCGAGCAGCGCAGCGGTGGTCGACTTCTTGCTCTGCTTGTCAACGGTGAACGCCGGAGATGAGTCGTAGGAGACCACGATCGGCCGGTCCCCCTCGCCTCCGCCGGTGAACTCGCCGTAGTAGGCGTCGGTCCAGCCCTCGGTCAGCGTGGCGCCGTTGCCGAGCAGATCGCTCCAGTAGTCCTGCCAGCCGTCGTCGCCGTACTCCGCGATCGTGGCGAGCAGGAAGGCCAGGCCGGGCGAGCTCGTGGCCGCGCCCGGGACGGCGGTGAGGTCCTTGTACTGCGGATCGGTGAGGTCGTCGAGGGACTCCGGGGGTTCCTGCCCCTTCTTGTCGAACCAGGCCGTGTCGACGTTGACGCAGACCGACCCCTGGTCGACAGGCGCCAGCTGATCGGCCCCGTCACCTTCGAGGGCGAAGTCTCCGGCTCCCTCCGGCAGGTCGACATCGAGGTCGGCGAAGACCCCCTCGTCGACGGCGCGGGAGGCGAACGTGTTGTCGACGCCGAACGCCACGTCGCCACGCGGGTTGCCGTGGTTGAGGACCAGCGAGTTCGTCATCTTCCCGGCGTCGCCGGACTTGATGACCTGAACCTTCATCCCGGTCTTCTTCTGGAATGACTTCAGCAGCGGCTTCGGGAGGCTGAACGAGTCGTGGGAGATGACCTTCAGGGTCGTCCCGGCGACATCCTGGCTCCGGTCGCCCGACCCGGTGGTGTCGGTGTCGTTGTCGGCGCCGGACTCGCCGATGACCGAACAGGCCCCGAGCGCGAACACGGCTGCCATCGTGGGGATCATGCGCAAGGCGCGGTGCATTCCGACTCCCTTCGCCGGTGCTAACCGGATCAGGTCTTGAGGGTCTGCGTTTCCGGCTTCTGATCGCCGGCCGCACTCTCAGCTCTCCTCACGGAGGGCTCCCCTGTCTGTTGAACACCAACGCTACTACGCGCCGCCACCGCCCATGTGACGTGGGGCCGTCGACCGGTGATTGCAAAGTCAAGGCGCGTGTCAGCGGCTCAGGCGTACGCCGTCCCCGTCGGCCCGGCCCAGCTTGTTCGGGTTCCGGACCAGGTAGATCTCGCTGACCAGTCCCCCGTCGACCCGGACCGTCGCGACCACGTCGAGGACCCCGTCCAGGAAGTAGCGGATCGCCATCTGCCCGTTGACCCGGACGATGTCGAGGGTCACCACCCCCGGATCCCGGCCCAGCACACCGTGGAGCCAGCGCAACGCCTTGTCGCGGCCGAAGATCGGACGCAGCGCCGCCCGTTTCAGGCCGCCACCGTCGCTGAGGAGTACGACGTCCGGTGCCAGGACGTCCATCAGCTGCTGCAGATCGCCTCCCGCGGAGGCCTCCATGAAGCGGGTCAGCACGCGCTCGGTGTCGGCCGGCGGGACCGCCCGGGGCCGTCGTGCCTGCACGTGCTTGCCGGCCCGGCTGGCGATCTGACGCACCGCGGCCTCGGACTTGTCCACGGCGGCCGCGATCTCGGCGTACTCGAAGCCGAAGACCTCACGCAGCACGAAGACCGCCCGCTCGGTCGCATTCAGGGTCTCCAGGACCATCAGCATCGCGGTGGAGACCGAGTCCGCGAGCTCGACGTCGTCGGCAACGTCGGCAGTGGTGAGCAACGGCTCGGGCAGCCAGGGGCCGACGTAGGACTCCCGGCGCCGCTCGAGGCTACGCATCCTGTTCAGCGCCTGGCGGGTGACGATGCGGACCAGGTAGGCGCGCGGCTCACGGACAGTGTTCGGGTCGACCGCGGCCCACCGCAGCCAGGTCTCCTGGACGACGTCCTCGGCGTCAGCGGCCGAGGAGAGCAGCTCGTAGGCAACCGTGAACAGTAGATTGCGATGCTCCACGAAGGAATCGGCCATCGGCTCGTCCATGGATCGGCTCACTGGGCCAACGGTGCCAGTTCGCAGCTGTCCGCGTAACCCTGCGAGGCCAGGCCCATCGCCGAGTTGGTCCGCGAGCGCATGTTCTCCAGCGAGATCATCGCGGTCAGCTCGACGGTGGCCTCGGGACCGAGTTGGCGGTGCAGGTCGCTGACCATCTCGTCGGTGACCTCCGGCGGTGTGGCGGTCATCGCCTCGGCGTATTCCATCACCCCACGCTCCAGCGGCGTGAAGACGTCGCTGTCCCGCCAGACCGGGACCTGGCGGACCTTCTCCTCCTCGAGGCCCTCGTTGTGGGCCAGGAAGTAGCCGAAGTCCATGCACCAACTGCAGCCGATCATCGACGACGTGGCCATCACCGCATAGGACTTGAGGTTCGCGTCGAGGGCGTGGAATTTGGCCACCTTGCCTTCGAACGACACCGTCGCCCGGGTCAGCGGCTTGTGGTGGAGGAGGACGTGGGCGAAGTCAGGGACCTCGCCGTAGACACGCTTGGCGTAGGCGCTCAGCACCCGGCCGTGGAGACCGGTCAGCGGCGCCTTGGGGATCCTGTATTCGCTGGGCATGACCATAGGACACCGGCCCGCCCCGATCTGTGACAGGTCAGGCCG
>JAKDNC010000160.1 GCA_030452025.1 Nocardioides sp.
CGTCGCGCTCCACACAGAAACAGAAGGAGTCCATCGATGACCGTCCATGAAGCCCACAGTCGAGTCCACCTCTCCGGCAGCCGCCCCGACATCAGGGTGCCGCTGACCCGGGTGCACCTCACCAACCAGGAGACCTTCGACCGCTACGCCACGGAGGGGCCGGGCTCCCGCCCCGAGGCCGGCCTGCCGCCGCTGCGCGCCGACTGGATCGCCGAACGGGGCGACACCGTGGAGTACGACGGCCGTGAGACCCAGTTGCTCGACAACGGGAAGACAGCCGTGCGCCGAGGAGCCGCTGCTGATCAATGGCAGGGGGAGATCCTCCAACCACGCAAGGCGGCTCCTGGCAGCAAGGTCACCCAGATTCACTACGCGCGCCGTGGACTGGTCACCCCGGAGATGGAGTTCGTCGCGATCCGCGAAGGCTGCGACGTAGAGCTCGTGCGCAGCGAGGTCGCCTCCGGACGGGCGATCATCCCGGCCAACGTCAACCACCCCGAGGCCGAGCCGATGATCATCGGCAAGCGGTTCCTGGTGAAGGTGAACGCCAACATCGGCAACTCTGCGGTCACCTCCAGCATCGCCGAGGAGGTCGACAAGCTCACCTGGGCGGTGACCTGGGGCGCGGACACGGTGATGGACCTCTCCACCGGAGACGACATCCACACCACCCGCGAGTGGATCGTGCGCAACAGCCCGGTCCCGATCGGCACGGTCCCGATCTATCAGGCCCTCGAGAAGGTCAACGGCGAGGCGGACAAACTCACCTGGGAGATCTTCAGGGACACCGTCATCGAGCAGTGTGAGCAGGGCGTCGACTACATGACCATCCACGCCGGCGTGCTGTTGCGCTACGTCCCGATGACCGCAGACCGGGTGACCGGCATCGTGTCCCGCGGCGGCTCGATCATGGCCGGCTGGTGCCTGGCCCACCACGAGGAGAGCTTCCTCTACACCCACTTCGACGATCTCTGCGAGATCTTCGCGGAGTACGACGTCAGCTTCAGCCTCGGCGACGGACTACGGCCGGGCTCGACCGCGGACGCCAACGACCAGGCGCAGTTCTCCGAGCTGCGCACCCTCGCCGAGCTAACCGAGCGAGCCTGGGAGCACGATGTGCAGGTGATGGTGGAAGGCCCCGGGCACGTCCCGCTGAACCTCGTGGAGGAGAACGTCACGCTCCAGCAGGACTGGTGCCACGGGGCGCCGTTCTACACGCTCGGGCCGTTGACGACCGACATCGCGCCGGGCTATGACCACATCACCAGCGCGATCGGCGCGGCGACCATCGCCATGCACGGCACCGCGATGCTCTGCTACGTCACGCCCAAGGAGCACCTCGGCCTGCCCAACCGTGACGACGTGAAGACCGGCGTGATCACCTACAAACTGTCGGCGCATGCCGCCGACGTCGCCAAGGGACACCCCCGGGCGCGGGACTGGGACGACGAGCTCAGCAAGGCGCGCTTCGAGTTCCGCTGGCGCGACCAGTTCGCGCTGTCGCTGGATCCGCACACTGCTGAGGCGTTTCACGACGAGACCCTGCCGGCGGAGAACGCGAAGACCGCACACTTCTGTTCGATGTGCGGCCCGAAGTTCTGCTCGATGAAGATCAGCCAGGACGTCCGCGAGCGGTTCGGATCGGCCCTCGACCCGCAGGTGGGGATGCAGGAGAAGTCCGCGGAGTTCGTCGAGCTCGGCGGGACGGTCTACGTCGAACCCGTGTGAACGGCTCAGGGCAGCAGCACGACGCTGCCGAAGGTGCCGTCCTCCAGTGCTACCCGGATCAGCTCGAGGTCCTCCACACGAAGCCTGGGGATCGGGAACTGCACTCGTTGCCGGCGCCGGGTCAACATCCCCACGACCGTCAGCGGGGGGGGTTCTGCGCGTGCGGACCCAGCTCGGTGGAGCTGTAGATGCCGCTGGGCTTCAGCAAACGGGCGGCAGTCGGCGAAGCTGGTTCCCGACGGCGTCGAGCGCCAGGTCGAACTTCTCCCCGCACCGGGTGAAGTCCTCGGCAAGGCGGTCGATCACCGCGCCCGGCGCTCGCGCGAGCACCCGCTCCAGCTCCGGGGTGGCACACACTGCGGTCACCGAGGCGCCGTGGACCAGAACGGAGTGGCCGGGGCCGACCCGGGCTGCCCGGAGGTAGCCCAAGGCATGGCGTGCGCCTTCGGTGGCCCCGGCCGCTTCCTCGAAGCTCACGCCCTCGGGGATCTGGGCGAGGTGGCGTCCTGGTCGACGGCGACGTAGTCCGCGTGGCAACCGAACTTCGGCTCGGTGTAGCCGAAGACCCGCTCGCCCGGGCGGAACCGGGTGACCTCATTGCCGACCCGGTCAACCACTCCTGCGAACTCGGAGCCGAAGATCGGCTGCCGGGGTCGACGGACCCCGGTGAAGGCCCGGGTGAGCATCGGCGTGGCGCTCCGGAAGCCGCAGTCGGTCCGGTTCACCGTCGTGGCGTGCACCCGCACCAACAGGGTCTGGTCGTCCACCGCGGGAGCCGGCACGTCCTCCAACGTCATCGTCTCGGGCGGTCCGTAGCGCCGGGAGAGTGCGGCCTTCACGGCTGACCTCCCCTCACGGCGGCCTCAGCCGGCCGCCGGTTCCCCGGTGTCTGTCGCCTGCTCGTTGGCCTGGACCTTGCCCTCCTTGGTGAGGTTCTCCCCGGTCGAGGGGTCGAAGAGGTGGATGTGCTCCGCGTTCACCCAGATGTCGGCCTCCTCCCCGGCGGTGATCCGCGAGGCTCCGTCGATGGAGACCACGAGCTGGGTGCGCATCGACTCACCGTCCAGATCCCGCTCCAGCTGGGTCAACTGCTCCTGGACCTCCGGTTGCGCCTCGAACGGGATGTAGGCGTACGCCTCGTTCCCGAGCCACTCCACGACGTCGACGGTGGCGCGGAAGGTGGATCCTTCGCCGACCTCGGCCACGCTCGCATCCTCGAAGTGCTCGGGTCGGATGCCCGCGATCAGCAGCCCCTTGCCCGCCGCGCGATCGGCAGACTTCTGCGGGATCGTCACGTCGCCGAACGGCATCGAGAGCGTGGTGCCCTCGACCGTCGCGGGCAGGAAGTTCATCGGCGGGGAGCCGATGAAGCCGGCGACGAACAGATTGTTCGGCTGGGTGTAGAGCTCGCGTGGCGTGGCCAGTTGCTGCAACACGCCACGCTTGAGTACGGCGACCCGGTCACCCAGCGTCATCGCCTCGGTCTGGTCGTGGGTGACGTAGACCGTGGTGATGCCCAGACGCTTCTGGAGCCTCGCGATCTCGGTGCGCATCTGGCCCCGAAGCTTTGCGTCGAGGTTGGACAGCGGCTCGTCGAAGAGGAACGCATCAGCGTCGCGCACGATGGCCCGTCCCATCGCGACCCGCTGCCGCTGGCCACCCGACAAGTTGCCCGGCTTGCGATCGAGATGCTCGTCGAGCTCCAGGGTCTTCGATGCCTTGCGGACCTTCTCGTCGATCTCGCTCGCCGGAGCCTTGGCCAGGCGCAACGGGAAGGCGATGTTCTCGTACACAGTCAGGTGGGGGTAGAGAGCATAGTTCTGGAAGACCATCGCCAGGTTGCGCTCCTTGGGAGCGAGGTCGTTGACCCGCTTCTCGCCGATCATCATGTCGCCGGAGGTGATGTCCTCCAGCCCGACGATCATCCGCAGCAGAGTCGACTTGCCACACCCGGAGGGGCCGACGAGGATCACGAACTCCCCGTCGGCCACGTCGATGCTCACGTCGTTGACGGCCGGGAACCCGTCGCCGTACTTCTTGACGATGTTCTTCATCTGGATCTTGGCCATGAGGTTCTCCCTAACCCTTCACTGCGCCGGAGGTCAGGCCGGCAACGATCTTGCGCTGGAACACCAGGACTATGACGATGATCGGGACCGTGGCAATCACGGCGCCCGCGGCCAGCAATGACGCCGGTCGGTTGAACGGATCCGCGCCGACGAAGAACGACAACGCCGCCGGGATCGGCCGGGCCGTCTCGGTCGAGGTCAGCGAGATGCCGAAGACGAAGTCGTTCCAGGCGAAGAAGAACGTCAGGATCGCCGCGGTGAAGACACCGGGGGCGGCGAGCGGGACGATCACCTTGCGAAACGCCTGCCACGACGTCGCTCCGTCGACCTGGGCAGCCTGCTCCAGCTCCCACGGGATCTCGCGGAAGAAGGCGGTCAGGGTCCAGATCGCCAACGGCAAGGTGAATGACATGTAGGGGATGATCAGTCCCGGCCAGGTGTCGTAGAGCCCGATCGTGCGCCACATGTCGAAGAGCGGACCGACCAGCGAGACCACGGGGAACATCGCGATCGCCAGGGCCGCGGTGAGCACGAACTTCTTGCCCCGGAACTCCAGGCGGGCGATGGCGTAGGCGGCCAGCGTCGCGATCAACACCGAAAGCACCGTGGCGATCAGCGAGATGCCGATCGAGTTGAGGATCGCTCGACGGAACTGTTCGTTGTTCCACACGTCGATGTAGTTCTGCCAGCCTGCGCCACCACCGTCGACCGGAAGGAATCCGGGGCTGCCGTTGGTGATCGCCTCCTGGGACTTGAAGGAGAGCGAGATGATCCAGGCCACCGGCAGCAGGCACCAGACCATGATCAGCAGGAATCCGACGGCGGTTCCGATCTTGCGGTTCATCGCTCAACCCTCCTGTCGGGCCTGGGCCAGGTCAACACGGAACAACTTCACGATCAGCCAGGCGATCAGCAACACCGAGAGGAAGAGCAGCACCGAGAGCGCGGAGCCGATCCCCAGCTGGAACTGCTCGATCGTCTGTCGATAGGTGAGGAACGAGATCGACTCGGTCCCGACCGATCCCGCGGTCATCACGTAGATGTTGTCGAAGATGCGGTAGGCGTCCAATGCCCGGAAGAGCACCGCGACCATGATCGCGGCCCGCATGTTGGGCAGGATCACCCGCCAGAGTCGTTGCCACCAGGTGGCGCCGTCGACCTTGGCCGCCTCGATCATGTCCTCGGAGACCTGGGCGAGCCCGGCCAGCAGCAGCAGCGACATGAACGGGGTGGTCTTCCAGATCTCCGAGACCATGATCGCGACGACCGCTGGAGTGGTCTCCCCGAACCAGTTGAACTGGTCCCCGATGAAGGGGAGCCACTGGTTGATGAAGCCGTTCTGGTAGCTGAACGCGAACTGCCACGCGAAGCCCGAGACAACGGTGATGATGCCGTAGGGGATGAGGATCGAGGTGCGGATGATCCCGCGCGCGAAGATCACCTTGTGCATGACCATCGCGAAGGCGAAGCCGATCACGAGCTCGAACGCGACGGTGACCAGCATGTAGAGCACCGTGATGCCGGTGTCCCGCCAGAACAGCGAGTCGGTGAGCGCGGTGACGTAGTTGCCCAACCCCACGAACTCCCGGTCCTCCGGCGCGGTCAGGGAATAGTTGAACGCCGAGAGATAGAGCGCCCGCAGCATCGGGAACGCCGTCACCACCAGCATCAGGATGATGGCCGGTGCCACCAATTTCTGGCCGAGGGTGTTCTCGGCCCTGGCTCGGTCGCTCACCTGCGGCGCGCCCTTGTGCGTCTTCACCTCGGTTGCCGTGCTCACAGGAGTGCCTTCCCGCTCAGGACTTCGGAGAGGAAGTCGGCCGATTCCTTCGGGGTGGTGTCCGGATCAACATCCGTGGGTGGGTGCCAGACGCTCTGGATGGCAGCCGAGATGGTGGCGTAGTAGGCACTCTTGGGTCGCGGTCCACCGCTGTCGATGCTGTCCCGGAAGAGCTTGAGCAGGTCCTTCGGGTAGGCGTCGACGAGCTTCGGGTCCTCGTAGGCCGACCCGCGTGCGGGCATCAGCCCGGACTCGACAGCCAGCGCGACCTGGGCTTCCTTCGTGCTGACGCACTCGGCCGCTTCGAGGGCGAAGTCGGGGTGCTTGGTGTAGGAACCGACCCCGATGTCGATGCCGCCGATCGGGGGCCTGGACTCCTGACCCTCGACGGTGGCCGGGTAGCGCGCCCAGCCGAGGTCCTTGAACGCTTCTTCGTCCTCAGGGCCACCGGGGCCACCGATGACCCCCTCGTAGTTCTTGTAGACGAAGGTCCAGTTGGTCATGAACTCACCGGCCCCGTCGAACATCGCGCCCAGGCTGGTGCCCTCGTTGGATGTCGTGAGGTCCGGCTGCTTGGCGTCGGAGTCGGCCAGCTGCTTGATGATCTCCGCCGCCTTCCGGCCAGCGTCGGAGTCGATCTCGATGTCGGCGTCCTTGCCGGCCTCGTTGTTGGTGATGATGTCCCCGCCGGCTCCCATGATCATGGCGTTGATCCACACGACGTACGCCTCGTACTTGTTGGCCTGCACGCCGACTGTCCCGCCACCCTTCCCGGCGGCCTTGATCACCTGGCTCCACGTGACCGGCCCGGACATGTCGAGGCCGGCCTTCTTGGCCAGCGACTTGCGATACCAGAGCACCTGGGTGTTGGCCCACTGCGGGAACGCATAGACCGAGTCGTCCCATTTCACCGTCTCGGCGGCCCCCTGGAGGACGTCGTCGTCGACCGCGGCCGAGGCCGCCTCCTTGGGGAGCTCGAGGAGCCAGCCGGCGTTGGCGAATTCGGGAACGAAGACGGGGTCGAGGCTCATCAGGTCCGTCGAGGAGTCCTTGGCGGCCAGCCGCCGGGCCAGCTGAGTGCGCTGGTCGGTCGCACCCGAGGGAAGCAGCTGGATCTCGATGTCGTACTGATCGGTGCTGCACTGCTCGGCCAGGCTGGTCAACGTCTCGACGCCGTCGGGATTGACGTACCAGTTGAGTTTCGGTGGGCCGTCGTCGTCACCGAATGCGGCGCACGAGGCGAGCAGCCCGGCGGTGCAGGCCATGGATGCCAGGGCCGCAAGAGTGCGGCGTCGGCGCCCTCGGCGAATAGAGGGTTGCTTCACGAGTGCCTCCCCTGTTGTGGTCTAGATCACAATCGGTCCTCGGGGAGGGTTTTGGCAACTCTTCCGCACAATTGTTTTGTGGCGGGTGTTCAGGAAGGGGCAGCGTCCGCCCGGTTCGCCGTACGACGAATCGCGTCAGTGATCGTGTCCCAGAGCTCCGGTGGGAGGTCGTGGCCCATGCCTTCGGCCAGCAGCAGCTCCGAGCCGGGGAGCGCAGCGGAGGTGGCCCGCCCGCCCGAGACGTGGACCATCCTGTCGTTGAGGCCGTGCACGACGAGGGTCGGGGCCATCACGCCGTGGAGGTCGTTGGTGCGGTTCGGCTGGGTGAGGACGGCGACCATGTGACGCAGGACGCCAGCGCCGTTGAGTCCGCGCTCGAAGGTCTCCTCCGCGCGTGCGACGGCTCGTTCATCGGGCTCGGGGTAGCTGGGAGAGCCGATCATCTTGCCGAACGCGACCGAATTCTTCACGTATGCCTCACGATCCAGCTGTTTGCGGAACAGGAGCCTGGGGAGCAGCTTGGGATCCTGCCAGCCGACGGACTTCTTCCCGGTGGTGGACATGATCGACGCCATCGAGCGCACCCTGCCCGGGTGCTGGATCGCCAAGGTCTGGACGATCATCCCGCCCATGGAGATGCCGACGACGTTGGCCGACTCGATGCCCAGGTGGTCCAGCAGCCCGACGGCGTCCTCGGCCATGTCGCGAAGGGAGTAGGGTGCCGCGACCGGAGCGCCGACGAAGGCTCGGGCGAGAGAGCCACGGGTGACCCGGCCACGGAGGCTGGAGGACCTGCCGGTGTCGCGATTGTCGTAGCGGAT
>JAKDNC010000161.1 GCA_030452025.1 Nocardioides sp.
CACTCCTCCCCGGGGGGGGGGCGGGGGGGGGGGGGGCCACCCTCTTCTTTTCCCCCCGCCGCTCTCGTATTGCTGGATCGGTGCAGTCAGGCGAGCATCGCGGTGGCCTCGCGCAGGCGTCTCACGGCCTCGGCGACGATCCGGTCGATCAGGTCGTCACAGGAGGGCAGGTCGTCGAGCACCCCGACGACCTGACCGGAGGCCAGGACTCCGGCGTCGGTGTCGCCCTCGACCAGGCCGGCCCTCAGCATCGTCGGGGTGTTCGCAGCCATGGTCATCTGGGACAGGGAGCGTCCCTGGGTCTTCTTCATCTGGCGTCCGTCGCGTGCCAGGTCGAGCCATGACATTCCCGACATCTTCTTGAATTCCAGCGTGCGGCGCAGCGTCGGCGTCAGTCTCTTGAGTCGGCTGGACTCCTCGATCTCCTCGACCAGTTGCGTGCGCAGCATCCGGTGGGGCATCCCGTCGACCTTGTCGGTCACGACCGTGCCGTTGACGTCGTGGGACAGGTAGAGCTGCTTGACGGCGTCGGGGACGGCGCTGTCCTTGGTGAGCAGGAACCTGGTCCCCATGCCGATACCGGCCGCGCCGTATGACAGCGCGGCTGCCAGTCCCCGGCCGTCGTAGAATCCGCCGGCTGCGACGACGGGGATGTCGACCGCGTCCAGCACTGTCGGCAGGAGCAGCGTGGTCGGCACCGAACCGGTGTGGCCGCCGCCTTCCCCACCCTGGATCATCACCGCGTCCGCGCCCCACGAGGCGACCTTCTCGGCGTGCCGGGGGAGGCCGACGGACGGCATCACCATGATGTCGTGGTCCTTGAGCCTTGCGATGAGTTCCCTTTTCGGGGCCAGCGCGAACGAGGCCACCTTCACACCGTGCTTGATCAGGAGGTCGCACCGATCAGGCGCATCGGCGGCATCCGCGCGCAGGTTCACCCCGAACGGCTGGTCGGTGCGGGACTTCACCTCGAGGATCGCCTGCTCGAGCTCCTCGAAGGTCATCGTGGCGCTGGCCAGGATGCCCAGTCCCCCGGCATTGGCGGTGCCGACCACCAGGCGTGGGCCGGCCACCCACCCCATGCCGGTCTGTACGACGGGATGGCGCACCCCTGCGAGCTCGGTCAGGGGAGTGCGGAGCAACTGTTCGGTGGCCATCAGGCACTCACCTGGACCGGCGGGACCTCACGGTCACGCAGCGTCTTCGGGTCGATGACGTTGCGGATCAGGGTGAGCTCCTCGTCGGTCGGCAACCGGGTCTCGGGGACCTCGCCGGTGACCGCGAGCTCGAAGCCGGTCACGGCCTGCACCTCGGTAACGCTGACCCCCGGGTGGACCGAGACCAGTCGCACGGTGTCGTCGGGGCCGCTCACGTCGAGCACCGCGAGGTTGGTGACGATCCGGTGGATGTCGTTGTACTTCGCGGCGGCCGCGCCGGCTTGGCGGGCGTTGCGCGGTCCGACCCCGGAGACCGTGTCGACGGCTTCGACGAACACCCGCGTGGAGTGCTTGGGGACCCAGTAGGAGGTGCGGTTGTTCACCGTGTTGCTCGGGGCGCCTCGCACACCGAGCAGTTGGCGCTTGGGACGGTCGAAGTCTCCGATTGCGGAGATGTTCTGGTTGCCGTGCCGGTCGACCTGGGTGGCCCCCATCATCACGTGGCGCTTGCCGTAGGTGATCAGTTCGAAGACCCGTCGAAACGGCACCCAGCCCTCGATGACGTCCGCCTTGGCGAACAGCGGTGGCGTCCCGGCCAGCAGCAGCGACTCACCGTCGGAGATCACCAGGTCCGGGTTGCTGGTCAGCTTGGCCAGCCGCGCGCCGAGGGTGGGAAGCATGCCCATCGGGCTCCCGAAGATCTCGCCGTCATCCTTGAACGCGTCGGCGATCGCGGCGGCGCAGACTTCTGCGCGGGTGACGTTGTTGTCGGTCATCGGTTCTCCTCGACGGACTCTTCGTTGTGGAAGGCTTGGACGGCGGCCTGGTAGTCGGCCTCGTCGCCGGACAGGAAGCGTGCCTCGAACTCTGCCCAGGCTGTCTCGTCCTTGGCCGCGGTCGCGTAGGCCTTCTGGAACTTTTCGTCCCGCTCGTAGTCGGGGGTGCAGGTGGTGAAGTGCGCACCATTGGGAGTCTCCACGACCCCGCTGACCATCATCCGATTGAGCAGCAGTCGCTGGACGGGCGTGTTCTCCGGACCTCCGGTGAGGCCCGCTGTGTCGATGATCTGCTCGCAGCTGACGTAGGCCCGTTCGGCGGCCATGCAGAAGAGGTCGTCGAAGTACGGGTCGGGGCCCAGGTAGGTGGCGTTGCCGTGCATGTCGGCACGGTTCATGTGCACCAGGGCGACGTCGAGGTTGATCGCCGGCACAGCCACCAGTTCCTCACCGTCGTCGTAGGGGCTGGTGACGGTCTTGATCTCCGGGTTGTTGACCAACACGTCGGACCCGAGGCCGGCCCGCATGGGCAGGAACGGGAGGCGCTGGGAGGCGGCGAGGAGGCCGGTCTGGAACATGCCTTCGTCGATCTCCGTGATCTCGGCGACGGTTCCTTCCTGTCGCGCCCTGGAGAAGTTGGGCTCGAGCGGGACGCTGTCCATCGAGACGAACGCATAGATCAGACGGCGTACCTTCCCGGCGCGCACCAGCAGCCCGATGTCGGCGCCGCCCCAGGCGACGATGGTCAGGTCCTGAAGGTCGCTGCGCAGGATCGCGCGCACCAGCGCCATCGGCTTGCGCCGCGGGCCCCAGCCGCCGATCCCGACGGTCATGCCGTCCTCGAGGGTGCCGACGATCTCGTCGATGGTCATCCGCTTGTCGCGTGGCTTGTTGCTCACTTGTCGTTTCCTGCCTTCTTGGTGCCCGCGAAGTTGTCGCGGAGCTCGTCGGAGACCCCGGCCAGGTTCAGCTCCATGGTGAAGCCCTGCTCGAACCGGTAGCTCTTGTTCACGTCCATCGGGTCGATCCCGTTCAGCGCCTCCTTGGCGGCCCGGATCACCCGGGTGTCCTTTGCGGCGATCTCGGCCGCGACCGCGAGGGCCGCGTCGTCGAGCTGGTCTCGGGGGACCACCTCGAGCACGGAGCCGTGCTGGACCAGATCGGCCGCCTTGATCGTGCGTGCGGTGAAGTAGAGGGTCCGCATCAGGTGTTGAGGAACCAGCCGGGCCATGTGGGTGGCCGCCCCCAGGGCCCCTTGATTGACCTCGGGGACCCCGAAGAACGCGTCTTCGCTGGCGACCACGCAGTCCGCGTTGCCAACCAGCCCGACGCCGCCCCCGACGCAGTAGCCGTTGACCGCCGCGATCACCGGGATGCTGCACTCATAGACCGCGCGGAAGGCCGCGAAACAACCCTTGTTGGCGCCGATCAGGGCGTCGAAGCCCTCGCTGTTCTGCATTTCCTTGATGTCGACGCCGGCGTTGTAGCCCTTGCCCTCTGCGCGGAGGATCACCACGTGGGTGTCCTGATCGCGGCTGGCCTCGTCGAGCGCGTCGGCGACGTCGAACCAGCCCTGGACGGGGAGTGCGTTGACCGGCGGATAGTCCATCGTGACGACGCGGATACCGTCCGCACGGAGGTCGGAAGAGATGCCCATGGATGCCCTTTTCACTGAACCGAGGTAACAAACCTAATGTTTGCTTGGTAGCCTAACAGTTGCTTGGTTCGGTGTCCCGCCGATCCTCCCGACCAGAAGGAGCTCCCGATGGCTGTTGCCATGGACCTGACCGGCCGCGTCGCCCTGGTGACCGGAGGTTCGCAGGGGATCGGCCGCGGTATCGCCTCGGCCCTCGTCGACGCGGGTGCCCACGTCGTGACCTGCGCCCGTTCGGCGGTCGAGGCGCCGATGTCGGGCACGACCCACCTCCAGTGCGACGTGCGAGACCCGGAGTCGGTGCAAGCGATGGTGGACGCGATCGTCTCGCAGCACGGTCGACTCGACATTGCGGTCAACAACGCCGGGGGAGCGCCGTATGCGCTTGCGGCCGACGCGTCGCCGCGATTCCACGACAAGATTTTCGGACTCAACCTCACCGGCCCGTTGGTCGTCGCCCAGGCCGCCAACGCGGTGATGCAGCAGCAGGAGGGTGGTGGGTCGATCGTGAACGTCTCGTCGATCAGTGCGCTGCGTCCCTCGCCGGGCACGGCCGCCTACGGCGCGGCCAAAGCCGGGATCGACTCCCTGACCCGCAGCCTGGCCGTCGAGTGGGCCCCCAAGGTCCGGATCAACGCGATCAACGTCGGCCTGTGCCGCACCGAGCAGACCGGTGACCACTACGGAGGTGACGACATGGTCGCCGCCATCGAGGAGACGATTCCACTGGGTCGCATGGCGCGGCCCGAGGAAGTCGGGCACGTCGCGCTGTTCCTCGCCTCCGACCTCGCTTCCTACGTCTCCGGGGCGACAGTCGCCTGCCACGGCGGCGGAGAACCACCGATCTTCCAGTCCGTCACCACCAAGGAGTGATCCACCCATGAACAGAATTCTCGAAGGACGCGTCGCCATCGTCACCGGCGCCGGACGCGGCATCGGCCGTGAGCACGCGCTGGAGCTCGCCCGTCAGGGCGCCAAGGTCGTGGTCAATGACCTCGGCGCCACGCTCGACGGGCAGGGGACATCCGACGGACCTGCGCACGAGGTCGTCGGGCTGATCCGCGAGATGGGCGGTGACGCCGTCGCCAACGGGGCCGACGTCGCCGACTTCGACGAGGCCGCCGCGATGGTCCAGCAGGCCGTCGAGACCTTCGGCGGGCTCGACATCCTGGTCAACAACGCCGGCTTCGTGCGGGACAGGATGCTGGTCAACACCTCCGAGGAGGAGTGGGACTCCGTCATCCGGGTGCATCTCAAGGGCCACTTCGCGCCGCTGCGCCACGCAGGTGCCTACTGGCGCAAGGAGGCCAAGGAAGGTCGCCAGCGAGTGGCCCGGGTGATCAACACGTCCTCCGGCGCGGGCATGCAGGGCTCGATCGGCCAGACGACCTATTCGTCCGCGAAGGCGGGGATCGCCGGCATGACGATCGTCGCTGCCGCCGAGCTGGGGCGCTACGGCGTGGGCGTGAACGCGATCGCCCCGGTGGCCCGGACCCGGATGACCGAAGGTGCCTTCCCCGACATGATGGCCGAGGTCGGCGGTGAGGCTCCCTTCGACCCGATGGACGCCGCGAACAACTCTCCGATCGTGGCCTGGCTGGCCTCGGATGACTGCGAGGTCAGCGGCCGCGTGATCGAGATCGAGGGCGGTCAGATCTGCTTGGAGGAGGGTTGGTCACACGGCCCGAAGCAGGACATCGGTCGTCGCTGGGAGGCAGCCCAGGTCGGCGATGCCGTCCGCGAGCTCGTCGCGAGAGGCACGGCACCCGAGCCGGTCTACGGGGCGTGATGGGGGCATGATGGGGGCATGACTACCCCTCCACGCTGGTTCACCGACACCAAAGAGGGCCACTCCCAGTGGTACATCGAGCGCTTCCGGACGATGGCCGCCGACGGGGCAGACCTCGATGGTGAGGCGCGCCTGATCGATGCCATGGTGCCGATTGGCTCACGGATCCTCGACGCAGGTTGCGGGCCGGGTCGCGTCGGTGGTGAGCTTCATCTGCGCGGTCACCGGGTCGTGGGCGTCGATGTGGACCCCGAGCTCCTCGCTGCGGCAGAGGCCGACCACCCCGGCCCGCGCTACCTCGTCGGAGACCTGAGCACGCTGGAGATCGACGAAGACCCGTTCGACATCGTGGTCTGCGCTGGAAACGTGATGGTCTTCGTGGCCGCGGGCAGCGAGGGCGACGTCCTACGGCGTCTTGCCGAGCATGTGCGCCCCGGCGGGCGCATGGTCTTCGGCTTCCGTCGCTCGGAGGAGTACCCCTACGAGTCGTTCGACGCCGACATCGCCGCCGCAGGACTCACCCTCGATCAGCGGTTCGGCACCTGGGAGCTCGACCCGTTCACCGACGAGTCCGACTTCGCCGTGAGCGTCCTGCGAGTTCCTAACGCCTGAGCAGGGCCTTGGCCACGTGGGTCACCTGCACCTCGTTGGACCCGGCGTAGATCATCAGTGACTTCGCGTCGCGAGCAAGCTGCTCGACGCGGTATTCGGCCATGTAACCGTTGCCTCCGAAGAGCTGGACCGCCTCCATCGCGACGTCACTGGCTGCCTTGGACGAGTACAGCTTGTACGCCGAGGCCTCACCCAGGTCCATCACGACTCCGGCCCGGCGTGCGGCCAGGGAAGCGAAGACCATGTTGGCCACGTTCACCCGGGCGACTTCCATCTCGGCCAACTTGAGCTGGATCAGCTGGAAGTCGCTGATCGGCTTGCCCCACAGCTCACGCTGCTTGGCGTAGTCGACGCAGAGCCGCTGGCACTCCTCGATGATGCCGAGGGCGAAGGTCGCGATACCGACCCGTTCGGCGACGAAGTTCGCCTTCGCCGAAGCCCGACCGTCCGAGCCCGGCTGTCCGGCGAGCAGCCGGTCCCGGCCGAGGCGGACATGGTCGAAGAAGAGCTCGCCGGTGGGGGAGGAGGCCATGCCCATCTTCCGGAACGGCTTCGACTGCGTCAGGCCCTCCATCCCGGCGTCCAGGACGAAGGTCAGCACCGGCTGACCCCGGCGGTCCACTCCGGAGCCGTCGTCGAGCTTGGCGTAGACCACGATCGTGTCGGCGTAAGGGCCGTTGGTGATGAACGTCTTGTGCCCGCTGAGGACGAAGTCGTCGCCGTCGGGCTTCACCGTGGAGCGCATGCCACCGAACGCGTCCGACCCCGACTCGGGCTCGGTGATCGCCCAGGCGCCGACCTTCTCGAAGGTGGCCAGGTCCCGGGCCCAGCGCTCCCGCTGCTCAAGCGTCCCGAGCGCGTTGATGGTGCCCGCGGTCAGGCCGGAGGAGACCCCGATCGCGGTGGGGATGCCCATCCCGACCTTGACCAGCTCGATGCTGGCGATCGCGCTCATCGCCATGTCCGGTCCCTCGGGATCCGGCTCGTCGAACGACCTGCCCTCCTCCTGTGCCCGGGCCTTGCGGAGATCGTGGTCGAAGCGCTCAGCCGCCGCATCGGCGAGGCCGAAGGTGGCGTAGTACTTCCGCACCAGGTCGTAGGGCGGCAGGTCGCCGAACTCGAGCTCGTCCTGCCGCGGCCGCAACTCCTTGTCGACGAACTGGCGGACGGCGTCGCGAACAGCGAGGTCGTCCTCACTCCAGGCGAACAACTCAGATCCTCTCGATGATGGTGCCCGACGCCTGGGCGCCCCCCGCGCACATGGAGACCAGTGCTGTGGATGCGTCGCGCCGCTCGAGCTCGTGGAGGGCTGTGGTGAGCAGACGGGTGCCGGTGGAGCCCACCGGGTGGCCCAGGGCGATGGCGCCGCCGTTGACGTTGATCTTGTCTTCCGGCACCCGGTGCACCTTGGCCCAGGACATGACCACGCCGGCGAAGGCTTCGTTGACCTCGCAGACGTCGATGTCGGCGATGCTCATCCCGGTGTCCTCCAGGAGTTTCGCCGTCGCCTGTACGGGTCCGTCAAGATGGTAGTAGGGATCGGAGCCGACCAGACAGGAGGACACGATCCGGGCCCGGGGTCGCAGGCCGAGGGACGCAGCGAGGTCGGAGTCCATCAGGAGCAGGGCGGAGGCACCGTCGGAGATCTGGGACGATGTTCCCGCGGTGTGCGTCCCGCCCTCGAGGACGGGGGCGAGGCCTGCGAGCTTCTCCAGGGTCGTG
>JAKDNC010000162.1 GCA_030452025.1 Nocardioides sp.
CCGGTCGTGGGCGCAGCCTGGGCGGACGGCCTCGAGCAGCGACCTGACGGGCTCTGGCCCCAGTGGGACGCCGACGTCCTCGCCGACGCGCTCTCCGATGTCGCCGAGCGGGAGTTTGCCGAGGAGTGGGAAGCGATCAGTGCACCAACGCTCCTGATCCGCGGGGAGCGGGGATCGATCCCCGGCGACCAGATCTCCCGGATGCTGCGCGCCCGTCCCGAGACCCGGCTGGAGACGATCGCGAATGCCGGCCACGACGTGCACCTCGAGCAGCCGGTCGCCTGGCTGAAGGCGTTGCGAGAGTTCCTCGATCCGTGACCCGCATTCGCTGAAGGGCCCGGTCCGCTGCTCGACAGTGGACCGGACCTCGCGTTGCACAACGCAGTTTCTTTGACATTAGTGTGTGTCACACACTAATGTCTTAGGCATGAGCGACTCCGCTGTCCTGGCCGGCCACCTGCAGGAGCTGCGGCGAGGAACCGTGGTGATGGCCGCACTCGCCACGCTGCACCGGCCGACGTACGGCTATGCCCTGCTCGAGTCACTCGACGCAGCGGGATTCCACGTCGACGGCAACACGCTCTATCCCCTGCTGCGCCGCCTGGAGCGACAGGGCCTGCTGGCCAGCGAGTGGAACACCGAGGAGTCGCGACCGCGGAAGTTCTACTCCGTCTCTACCGACGGCGAGGCCCTGCTGACCGACCTGCTCGCCGAGTGGGAGTCACTGCATGCATCCATCGAGAGATTGAGGTAGACCCATGGCCACACTCACCGAGAAGTATGTCCACGCGGTCACCCGTGCCCTTCCCGAAGACGAGCGTGAGGATGTCGCACAGGAGCTCCGCGCAACCATCGCGGACCGCGTCGACGCCCTCCTCGCCGAGGATCCCTGGCTCGAGTCCCTCGCGGCCGAGCACGCGGCCGTGGCCGAGCTCGATGACCCCGCCCGTCTGTCCGCCGGCTACACCGGGCGGCCACTGCACCTCATCGGGCCAGAGGCCTACCCCGCCTACGTGGGGCTCCTGAGAGCCCTGGTCGTCACGGCCCTGCCGATCATCGCCGTCGTCACCGTCGTCGTCGGGATCCTCTCGGGGGATCACTTCGGCGCGATCATCGGCCACATGGCATGGGCGACGTTCAACGTGGCAGTCCACGTGTTCTTCTGGACGACTCTGGTCTGGGTCCTGGTAGAGCGGAACGCTGCCCCGGGGAAGGTGGCCCGCGACCTCGGCAACCCCTGGACCCCGGACGACCTGCCCGAGCCACCACGGGCGACAGGGGTCCCCATCAGCGAGACCGTCGTCGGACTCACCCTTCTGGGCATGGCGGTCGCCTTCGTGATCGGCCAGCACTTCCTCTCCTGGTTCACCACCGCCGACGGAGACCCGCTGCCGATGCTCGATCCCGACCTCTGGTCAGGGTGGCTCCTGCTGGTGGTGGGCGCGCTCCTCGCCATGATGGCCTTCGAGGTCATCCGGTTCCGCGCGCAGCACTGGACGGCCCCGCTGGCCGTGGCCAAGACGGTCCTGACGATCGCCTTCGCGGTGCCCGTGATCTGGCTGGCAGTCACCGACCGTCTGTTCAACCCGCCCTACCTCGCCGATCTGGACCGTCTCTGGGTCGACGTGGATGCCGGTCACCTCAACACGATCGTGTGGATCACCGTCGCCGTGGTCGCGCTCTGGGACATCGCGGACAGCTGGCGCAAGGCACGCCTCGCTTCGCGGGAGGAACCGCTGGGCAGGGATGGCCTAACCTCGCACCCATGACTGGAACGCTGCTGGTCCAGGCCCGGGCATGGGCCGCCGAGGACCCCGACCACGCCACCCGCACCGAGCTGGAGCAGGTGATCGCCGCCGCGGAGTCCGGAGACGACGCCGCCGAGGCCGACCTCGAGGACCGATTCGACGGGACGCTCGAGTTCGGCACCGCCGGCCTGCGTGGCGCCCTGGGCGGGGGGCCGAACCGGATGAACCGGATCGTGGTGATCCGTGCGGCGGCCGGGCTGGCGGCGTACCTCAAGGCTCACGGCGCGACCGGCGAGGACTCCGTCGTGATCGGCTACGACGCGCGGCACAACTCCGATGTCTTCGCGCGCGACACCGCCGAGGTGATGACCGGCGCGGGCATCCACGCCTACCTGCTGCCCGGACAACTCCCCACGCCCGTGCTGGCCTACGCGATCCGGAAGCTCGGCTGCGTGGCCGGCGTGATGGTGACCGCGAGCCACAACCCGCCGCAGGACAACGGCTACAAGGTCTACCTGGGCGACGGCAGCCAGATCGTGCCGCCTGCGGACACGGAGATCGCGGACCAGATCGCGGCCGTCGGTCCCCTCACCGGAGTGACCCGGGGCCACGCCGGTGAGCAGCTCGACAACGAGGTCCTCGACGCCTACGTCGCCTCCGTCGGCACCGTCCTCGGCAGTGCTCCTGCTGCATCACGCCGGGACCTTAGGCTCGTCTACACACCCCTGCACGGCGTCGGCAACAGCACCGTCCTGCGGGTCCTCGACGATGCCGGGTTCCGGGCACCGGCCGTCGTGCCAGCGCAGCGGGACCCGGACCCGGAATTCTCCACGGTGGCCTTCCCCAACCACGAGGAGCCGGGCGCGATGGACCTGGCGATGGCTCTCGCCACCGACGTCGACGCCGACCTCGTCGTGGCCAACGACCCCGACGCCGACCGGTGCGCCGCCGCCGTGCCCAGTCCTCAGGGCTGGCGAATGCTCCGCGGCGACGAGGTGGGCGCACTGCTCGGTGACCACCTGCTGCGCTCGGGTGAACAAGGGGTCTACGCCGCCTCGATCGTCTCCTCGTCCCTGCTCGGCAAGCTCGCCGCCGCGGCCGGGCAGGAGTACGTCGACACCCTCACCGGCTTCAAGTGGATCGGCCGACTGGAGGGGCTCGCCTTCGGTTACGAGGAAGCCCTTGGCTACTGCGTCGACCCGGAGCATGTGAAGGACAAGGACGGTGTCTCGGCTCTACTGCTCCTCGCTCAGATCGCCGCCGACGCGAAGGCGGAGGGCCGCGCCCTCACCGACCTGCTCGACGACATCGCTGTACGACACGGGCTGCACGCCACCGACCAGCTCTCGGCGCGGGTCTCCGACCTCGCAGAGATCGACGCAGCGATGGCGCGCCTACGCAGCACCCCGCCGGTCGAGCTGGGCGGACTGGCCGTGGAGCAGGCCGAGGACCTCAGCCTCGGCACGGAGAAGCTCCCGCCGACCGACGGGCTGCGCTACCGTCTCGCCGACGGCGCCCGGGTGATCGTGCGTCCCAGCGGAACCGAGCCCAAGATCAAGTGCTACCTCGAGGTCGTCGTACCGGTGGAGGAACACGGCGCTGGGTCCGTGCGCGAGGCCGTGGACGCGGCCCGCATCTCCGCCGCCGGCCGGCTCGACGCGCTCCGCAACGACATCAAGAGGGCCGCGGGCATCTGATCAGCCGAAGGCCAGCGCCCCGCGGTCAGGGTCAGGGTCAGGGTCAGCGGGCGAAGAACACCGCCGCGGCAACGAGGAGCACGGCGAGCGCGCTGATCTCGGCCCATGCCGGCCTACGCCTCGTCGGTCCGACCTCGTCTCCGCGCGCCCGGGCATCCTCGGCGCGGGCGTTGATCCGCTCCTCGACGAAGTCGGCGAAGTTGTTCAAGGGGTCGACGCTGACCTTGCCTTGATCGCGCTTGGTCAGCTCACGCCGATGCCGGGTCAGGGCCGTCGAGTGGAAGCCACGATCGACGGTGTGCACCACCATCATCTGGCGAACAGACACTGCCTCGACTGACGCCAGCGGGATGAAGACGTCAACGAAGGCGTTGCGCAGGCGGAGCGTCGTACTCCCCAGGAAGACCGCCGGACGCAGCAGCACGGACCAGATCAGCACCATCAACACCAGGACCACCGCCACGAAACCGAGGGCTCCGTCCCCGGGACCGTCCTGCAGGATCGTCACCACCGCGACCACGCCGAAGACGAGTCCGATCACCGCCACCACACGGCCGTTGTCCGGCCCGAGCTTCTGCGTCTCGTGCCCACCGTCGGCCACGTTCGATCCCTCTGCTGGCATGCACTCTCCCTGATATTGCCGTTCGGCACCCCGGCAACCCTATGCTGGTCCGTGTGACGAGCACTCCCACCGCAACCTTCGACGACATCACCTCGTCGAACTCCTCCCTGCGCCGCTTCCTGCACGGGCTTCCCGGAGTCGACCAGGTCGGCGCCGAGGCCCGGGCCGCGTCTCTGGGCACACGATCGATCAAGACCTCCGCCAAGGAGTATGCGATCGACCTCGCCATCCGGATGGTCGACCTGACCACGCTCGAGGGCGCGGACACCGCTGGAAAAGTGCGGGCACTCGCCAACAAGGCGATCCGCCCCGATCCTGCGGACTCGTCCTGTCCGTCGGCGGCTGCGGTTTGCGTCTATCCGGACATGGTCGGTGTCGCCAAGGAGACCCTCGGCGACAGCGGTGTCAAGGTCGCGGCCGTGGCGACCGCCTTTCCGAGCGGCCGCGCAGCGCGGGACATCAAGCTGGCCGACACCCATGACGCAGTCGAGGCAGGCGCGGACGAGATCGACATGGTCATCGACCGGGGGGCGTTCCTTTCCGGTCGCTACCTCGACGTCCACGACGAGATCAGGGCCGTCAAGCAGGCCTGCACCCGTCCCGACGGCACCAGCGCCCACCTGAAGGTCATCTTCGAGACCGGCGAGCTGGCAACCTACGACAACGTACGCCGCGCCTCGTGGCTCGCGATGATGGCTGGGGGCCACTTCATCAAGACCTCCACCGGCAAGGTCCAGCCTGCGGCCACACTGCCGGTCACGATGATCATGCTGGAGGCGGTCCGCGACTTCCGTGAAGCGACCGGCCAGATGGTCGGCGTGAAACCGGCCGGCGGGATCCGGTCGGCCAAGGACGCGATCAAGTATCTCGTCACCGTCAACGAGGTCGCCGGACCCGACTGGTTGGACCCTGACTGGTTCCGCTTCGGCGCCTCCTCGCTGCTCAATGACCTGCTTATGCAGCGCACCAAGATGACGACCGGCCGCTACTCCGGCCCTGACTACTTCACGCTGGACTGAGGCAGATTCATGACTGACAAGCGCACGGCCCAGAAGACAGCCCAGAAGACAGCCCACAAGCCCGTCTTCGACTACGCCCCGGCTCCCGAGTCGAAGGCGATCGTCGACATCAAGGCGTCGTACGGCCTGTTCATCAACGGTGAGTTCACCTCCGGCTCGTCGAAGAACGCATTCAAGACGATCAATCCGGCCACCGAGGAGGTGCTCGCCGAGATCACCGAGGCGAGCGGGGCGGACATCGACACCGCGGTCAAGGCGGCCCGGCGTACCCACTCCCGGGTCTGGGGCCGGATGCCGGGCAAGGAGCGCGCGAAATATCTCTACCGCATCGCCCGGATCATCCAGGAACGCGGTCGCGAGCTCGCCGTCCTCGAGACGATCGACAACGGCAAGCCGATCAAGGAGTCCCGCGACGTCGACGTGCCCATCGCGGCGGCGTACTTCTTCTACTACGCCGGCTGGGCCGACAAGCTCGAGTACTCGGGCTACGGCAGTCAGTCGCTCGGCGTCGCGGCGCAGGTCATCCCGTGGAACTTCCCCCTGCTCATGCTGTCGTGGAAGATCGCCCCGGCCCTCGCTGCCGGCAACACGGTGGTGCTCAAGCCTGCGGAGACCACGTCCCTGACCGCGTTGCTGTTCGCCGAGATCTGCCAGCAGGCAGACCTCCCACCCGGTGTCGTCAACATCGTCACCGGCGCCGGAGAGACCGGACGGTCCCTGGTCGGACACGAGGACGTCGACAAGATCGCCTTCACCGGGTCCACCGATGTCGGCCGCTCGATCGCCAGGACGGTGGCCGGAAGCAACAAGAAGGTCACCCTCGAGCTCGGCGGCAAGGCAGCCAACATCGTCTTCGACGACGCCCCCATGGATCAGGCCATCGAGGGCATCGTCAACGGAATCTTCTTCAACCAGGGCCACGTCTGCTGTGCCGGCAGTCGCCTGCTCGTCCAGGAGAACGTCGCCGACGAGGTGCTCGAGCGGCTCAAGCGTCGGATGTCCACGCTCCGCGTCGGCGACCCGCTGGACAAGAACACCGACGTTGGCGCGATCAACTCCGCGGAGCAGCTGGGCCGGATCCGTGAGCTCTCCGCGATTGGCGAGGAGGAGGGCGCGGGCCGCTGGTCGCCGACCTGCGAGTTGCCCGACAACGGCTTCTGGTTCCCGCCGACCCTGTTCACCGGCGTCACCCAGGCCCACCGGATCGCCCGCGAGGAGATCTTCGGGCCGGTGCTTTCGGTGCTCACGTTCCGCACGCCCGCCGAGGCAGTCGAGAAGGCGAACAACACGCCGTACGGCCTCTCCGCGGGGATCTGGACCGACAAGGGCTCCCGGATCCTGTGGATGGCCAACCAGCTGCGCGCCGGCGTGGTCTGGGCCAACACGTTCAACAAGTTCGATCCGACGAGCCCGTTCGGTGGCTACAAGGAGTCCGGCTACGGCCGCGAAGGTGGCCGTCACGGCCTCGAGGCCTACCTGAAGGGAACCAACTGATGGCTCGCCTGGATGTCAGGAAGACCTACAAGCTCTACATCGGCGGCGCTTTCCCGCGCTCCGAGTCGGGCCACTCCTATGTCGTGAACGACGCGAAGGGGAAGTTCATGGCCAACGCCTCCCTGGCCTCCCGCAAGGACGCCCGCGACGCGGTTCAGGCAGCTCGCAAGGCGTTCGGCGGCTGGTCGTCGCGCACGGCGTACAACCGAGCGCAGATCGTCTACCGGATCGCCGAGATCATGGAGGACCGTCGCCCGCAGTTCACCGACGCGGTCCAGAAGTCCGAAGGGCTCACCGCCGCGCGGGCGAACAAGGTCGTCGACGAGTCGATCGACCGGCTGGTCTGGTACGCCGGGTGGGCGGACAAGATCACCCAGGTCGTCGGCGGTGCCAACCCCGTCGCCGGGCCGTTCTTCAATCTCTCGACGCCGGAGCCGACCGGTGTGGTCGCGTTGCTGGCGCCGCAGGAGTCGAGCCTGCTCGGCCTGGTCTCGGTCGTGGCGCCGGCGATCGTGGTCGGCAACACGGTCGTGGTCACCTCGTCCTACGAGCGCCCGCTCCCGGCAGTCACCTTCGCCGAGGTGCTCGCGACCTCCGACGTGCCCGGTGGCGTGGTCAACCTCCTCACCGGAGCGGCCGCGACGACCGGGCCGTGGCTCGCAGGGCACATGGACGTCAACGCGATCGACCTGACCGGCGTCGCCGGTGACGACGAGCTTGCCCGCAACCTGGAGATCGCCGCGGCCGACAACCTCAAGCGGGTACGCCGCGCGCCGGGCGCCGAGCCGGACTGGAGCTTGGACCCGGGGATCGACCGGATGACAGACGTCCTGGAGACCAAGACCGTGTGGCACCCGATCGGTATCTGACGCGGATGGCGCGGATGGCGCTCGGTCTTCGCCGATGTGCACCCCGAACCGGAAGCTGAAAGTCGCCGTACTTCACCTCAGCTCGACCGCCTGGATCATCGCCGGCGACTCTTGGCCTGCTTCTGGTTGGGCATGCTCCTCCCGGGCGGACGTGGGTTCCACCGCAACCCATCGGGTTCGACGGAGGGCCAGACAAGCCACGTCCTCGAGTTGCTGGAAAGACCCGCCTGCGTTCCTCCT
>JAKDNC010000163.1 GCA_030452025.1 Nocardioides sp.
GTACGTCGTGGGCGCGGCCAACTCGGCCGGACAGGCTGCGCTGAACCTTGCCCGTCACGCCAAGCTGGTGGTGCTGCTGGTCCGGGGCGAGGCGCTCGAGGACACGATGTCGCAGTACCTCGTCGGCCGGATCCGCGCGACCGACAACATCGAGGTCCGCACCGGCACCGAGGTCGTCGCGGCCCGTGGCGACGGGCACCTCGAGGCGATCACGCTGGCCGACCGTCAGACCGGTCACGAGGTCGAGGTGCCGACGACATGGTTGTTCGTGTTCATCGGCGCCATGCCACACACCGGCTGGCTCGGCGACGACGTGGCACGGGACGACAAGGGCTTCGTCCTCACCGGACCGGAGCTGGTCGGCGCCAGACGAGCCGATACTTGGCGCCTCGCCCGGCCGCCGTACGCGCTGGAGACCAGCGTCCCGGGAGTGTTCGCCGCCGGCGACGTGCGCCTGGACTCCATGAAGCGGGTGGCCTCCGCGGTCGGCGAGGGCGCGATGTCGGTCTACCTGGTGCACCGCTACCTGGCGACGATCTGATGAGCCTGTACGAGGTCGTCCGTGTGATCCCCCTCTTCGACGGGTTGCGCGACGAGCAGCTGCGCGGACTGCTGGCCGACGGCGACGAGGTTGCTTTTGGGTTGGGTGACGAGATGTTCCGCGAGGCGCAGCCCGCCGACGAATGGTGGGTCCTGCTCGACGGGTCGCTGACCTTGAGCCGACACGTCGGGCACGAGGAGACGCTGATGGGGATGATGGAGACGCCGGGCCAATGGGCCGGCGGCTTCCAGGCGTGGGACTCCCACGGCGTCTACATGGCCACCGGGCGGGGCGCCACTCCCGGACGACTGCTGCGGGTCCCCGCGGACCGGCTCGGCGACCGCGCCCAGGAGTGGTTCCCCTTCGGGGTGCACCTGATCAGCGGCCTGGTCAACACGGTCCGGAGCATCGAGTCGCGCGCCCGGCAGCGGGAGGCGCTCGTCGCGCTCGGCACCCTGGCAGCCGGGCTCGCCCACGAGATCAACAACCCCGCCTCCGCGGCCACCCGTGCGGTGGACGGGCTGGCGGAGACCTGCGACGCGCTCCTGTCCTCGTTGACCACGCTCGCCGAGGGACAGATCACGGCCGCACAGTTCGTGGAGCTCGATGCGCTGCGACGGGAGATTCGGCCCATGTCCGCCGTCGAGGATCCGTTGGCCGCTGCGGACCGTGAGGACGTGCTGTCGGACTGGCTGGCGGAGCACGGAGTCGCACGAGGCTGGGAGATCGCCGCACACCTCGCGGCCTCCGGCGTCGAGGTGGCCTGGTGCGAGCGGGTGGCCGAGGTGCTCGGGAATGAGCCGCTCGCCGCCGGGCTCGAGTGGGTCGCCAGCTCGCTGTCGACCTCGGCGCTGCTCGAGGAGGTGAAGGAGTCCACGAGACGGATCTCCGAGCTGGTCTCGGCGGTGCGTACCTACTCGCAGCTGGACCGGGGCTCGGTGCAGCGGGTGGACGTGACCGAGGGTCTGGAGAGCACCCTGGTGATGCTGGGGCACAAGCTGGCGGGGGTAAGCGTCGTCCGTGACTACGGTGCCGACGTCCCCGAGATCGAGGCGACGGCCGGCGAGCTGAACCAGGTGTGGACCAACCTGATCGACAACGCCGTGGACGCGATGCAGGGCAGTGGGACGCTGCGGGTGTCGACGCGGCCCTCGGCCGACTCCGTGATCGTCGAGATCGCTGACAGTGGCCCGGGGATGACCCAGGAGGTGCAGACGCACGCGTTCGAGCCGTTCTTCACCACCAAGGACGTCGGGCAGGGCACCGGCCTGGGCCTCGACCTCTCCCGGAGGATCGTCGTCGAGCGGCACCGCGGGGAGATCGCGATCGAGTCCGAGCCCGGACAGACGGTGTTCCGGGTGCGCCTGCCGCAGCAACCGCCGTCGGGCTGAGGCAGCTCGCGAGGCCGGATCCACGCGGCCCTCAAGAGCCGGGTGTCCTGGGACAGCCCGTCAGTGATCCTGCACGACGTTGAGCACATTGCCGTCCGGCGCGCGCACGAAGAACCGAACCACGCCCCACTCCTCGGTCGTGAGCGGATGCACGATCTCGTAGCCACGTTCCTGGGCCAGGGCATACGCCTCCTCCACGTCATCGACCTTGACCGAGATGACCGGCCTCTCGGGGGCGCTGGCGTCGACGGTCATGACCTGCAGGCTGGCGCCCGTCTCCGGGGAGGTGTGGCGCGCCACCCAGCCGAGGTTGAACTCTTCGAGAGAGAGCCCGAGGTAGTCGCTGTAGAAGCCCCTGGCCTCGTCGAGGTCGGGCACCTGGAGGTCCGCGATGATCTGGGTGGTGCGCATCCCGGGTCAGCTCCTCGGCAGGTTGCGCATGTTGCTGCGGGCCATGCTGACCGCTTCGCCGGCCCCCTTGTTGAGCACGATCTTCGACATCGCCGTCGCGAAGCCGAAGACCTGATCGCTGGTGATCTTCGGGGGCAACGAGAGCGCCTGCGGATCGGTGATGATCTCGACCAGCGCCGGTCCGTCATGGGCGAAGGCGGTGCGGTAGGCCTTCTCGAGGTCGCCCGGCTTGACCACACGTTGTGCATGGAAGCCCATCGCCTTGGCCACACCGGCGTAGTTGGTCTCCGGCACGTCGACGCCGAAGTCGGGGAGCCCGTCGACGAGCATCTCCAGCTTGACCATCCCGAGCGTGGAGTTGTTGAACAGCACGCCCTTGACCGGGATCTTCAGCGACGCGACCGTGATCAGCTCGCCGAGCAGCATCGACAACCCGCCGTCCCCGGAGACCGAGACCACCTGGCGGTCCGGGTGGCTCAGCTGCGCACCGATCGCGTGCGGAAGCGCGTTCGCCATCGATCCGTGCAGGAACGAGCCGATCAGACGTCGCGTCCCCAGCGGCCGGATGTAGCGCGCGGTCCACACGTTGCACATCCCGGTGTCGGCGGTGAGGATCGCGTCCTCGTCCACGATCTCGTCGAGCACCGAGGCGGCGTACTCCGGGTGGATCGGGATCAGCTTCTCGGCCTTGCGTGTGTAGGCACCGACGGCCTTGTTCATCAGCTTGTCGTGCTTCTTCAGCATCCGCTCCAAGAAGCGGTCGCTCTTCTTCTGCTCCACCAGTGGGAGCAGCGCCCGGAGCGTCGGGAGGACGTCGCCATGAATGGGTACGTCGACCTCGGTCCGCCGTCCGATGTGTTCGGCCGCCCGATCCACCTGCGCGGTGCGGGTGTCGGGGAGGAACTGGTCGTAGGGGAAGTCGGTGCCGAGCATGACCAGCAGGTCGGCGTCCTCGATTCCCTCGGCAGCGGCACCGTAGCCGAGCAGTCCGGTCATGCCGATGTCGTAGGGGTTGTCGTACTGGATGACGTCCTTGCCGCGCAGCGAGTGCCCGATGGGGGCGTTGAGCTTCGCGGCCAGCTCGATCACCTCGTCATGGGCGCCGTCGGCACCGATGCCGACGAAGAGCGCGACCTTGTCGGCCTTGTTGATCGCATCCGCGAGCTGCTGCAGGCTGCTCGGGGCCGGAGTCAGCGACCCTCTCTCGACCGGACGGCAGGACGGCGTGGGCGCGGTCGCATCGAGGTCGGCGATGTCGCCGGGCAGGGTCACGACCGACACGCCCCGCTTGGCGACCGCGTGCTGGATCGCGTCACGCACGACGCCGGGCGCCTGGTCCGTCGTGCTGACCATCTCGGAGTAGACCGAGCACTCATTGAAGATCCGGTCGGGATGGGTCTCCTGGAAGTAGCCGCTGCCGATGTGTTGACTCGGGATGTGGGAGGCGAGGGCCAGGACGGGAGCCCCCGACCGGTTGGCGTCGTACAAGCCGTTGATGAGGTGCAGGTTGCCCGGCCCGCAGGAGCCGGCACAGACGGCGAGCCGGCCGGTGAGCTGCGCCTCCGCCGAGGCCGCGAACGCCGCGGCCTCCTCGTGTCGCACGTGCACCCAGTCAACGCCACCGCGGGCGGTGCCTCCGGTGCGGCGCACGGCGTCGACGATCGGGTTGAGGCTGTCTCCGACGATCCCGTAGATGCGGCGGACACCTGCGGACTGCAGCTGTTCGACGAATTGGCTGGCGAGTTCCTGGGCCACGACGGATCCTCCGCTGTTGGGCAACTGGAGTTCGATTACGCCGCCCAGTCTAGGGGAGCGGCGGGGTCCAGGACTGGAGTCGCTCGCTGGCCACGCTGACCAGTCGGTCAGGAGTGGCACGGACCGCCGTGTCACGCAGTCGTACGCCGACCGGGTGGGCGAGCTGCCCCATGGCCCCCATCTGCCGCGAGCGCTTCCACAGCACTCGGGTGCGAGGGCGGCGCAGGGCGTCGTACCGGCTCAACGCCTCGTCGATCGGCGTGGATCGCAGCAGCAACGCCAACGTCACGGCGTCCTCGACCGCCTGGCCGGCGCCCTGCCCGAGGTCGGGCGTCATGGCGTGGGCGGCGTCACCGAGGAGGACGGTCCGGTCCTTGATGAAGGAGCGCAAGGGCGCGGCAAGGTCATGGATGTCGTGGCGCAGGACGGCCTCCGCGGGAGTGGCGAGCAGGAGCTCGTCGATCGGTTGGTGCCACGAGGCGAACAGCGTGCGCAGGGTGTTGAGCTCGTCCTCCACGCGCAGATCGGCAGCCGTCGTGTGGGTGGCGAACCAGTAGACCCGGCCGTCCGGGAGCGGGACGATGCCGAAGCGCCGTCCGCGCCCCCACGTCTCTCCCGCTTCGCCGCCGATGTCGAAGGGCTCGGCGGTGACCCCGCGCCAGGCGGTGTATCCCGCGTAGCGCAGGCCCGGGTCGAGCCCGAGGATCTGCCTGTTCTGGCTGCGGAGGCCGTCGGCGACCACCACCAGGTCGAATCGCTCGGTGTGTCCGTCGACCGAGACCTCAGCGTCGCCTCCGGCCGACACCTTGCCCCGGTTGCCGGTGCGCAGGGTGCCGGGCTCCAGCGCATCCAGCAAGGCACGATGCAGGTCGGCTCGGTGCACGCTGCGCAGGGTCGCGACTGCTTCTTGCGGGAGGACTGTGGCCCACTGGCCCGAGGGAAGTCGCTGGCCTGAGCGCATCGACGCCATGGGGGATCCGGACACTCCCCGGACGACCTCGTCGAGCCCCACGTCGGTGAGCGCGTCGAAGGCGTTGGCGAACAACGTCAGTCCCGCACCGACCGCGCCGGCCTCCTGGTGTTGCTCGAGGACGACGACGTCATGGCCGTCGCGCTGCAGGGCAGCGGCAGCGACCAAGCCTCCGATTCCGGCGCCGATCACGGCGATACGCTCGTCACCCGTCACGCTGCGAGCCTACGACGGCCGACATGACCTCGCCGGGAAGATCAGCGCTGGTCGCGGCGCAGCGGATGGTCCTCGGGGATCTCGACCAGCACGATCCTGACGCCGTCCGGGTCGGCGATCCACATCTCCACCAGACCCCAGGGCTCCTGCTTCGGGGCGCGCAGGACGTCGACGCCCGCAGGTCTCAACCGCTGGTGCTCCGCCTCGACGTCACGGACCTGGAGCCACACGGCGACATCGGGGCCGACCTCGCCACCGCCCGGGCCGGACAGCTCGAGCAGACCGGAGCCGAGGAAGTAGGCGCAGGACAGGTTGTCCGGGTCACCGAACTCGCGAGCCACCGCCAGGCCCAGCGTCTCGCCGTAGAAGCGTTTGCTGGCGGCCAGGTCGGAGGGGTGCAACAAGATGCGACTGCTCAGGACGTCCATGACCCCATTGTGCAGCCTTGTCGGCGCCTCGGCCCCTCAAGCGCTTCGTGCCACGGGCTTGCCCGCCCCGGTGACTACGATGGCCACATGGCATTCCCCGCGCGCACCCTGGCTCGTGTCCTGCTCGGCTCGGCAATGGTGGGAGCGGGAGTTGCGCACATGACCACTCAACGGCAGGAGTTCCAGGCGCAGGTACCCGAGTGGTTCCCGATCGATGAGGACCTGACCGTGCTCGGCTCGGGCGTCGTCGAGATCGCGCTGGGGGCCTCCTTCGTGGCCCTGCCGAGGCACAAACGGCTCATCGGGGGGTTGCTCGCGGCGTTCTACGTGGTCATCTTCCCCGGCAACATTGGGCAGTACGTCGACGGCGTTGATGCGTTCGGTCTCGACACCGACGGCAAGCGGTTGATCCGGCTGTTCTTCCAGCCCGTGCTCGTGGTCTGGGCGCTGTTCGGTGGCGGCTGGATACGACGGCGCCCGCGGCACGACTGAGGGGCTGCGCAGCTCGGGGCCCGCTGCCGACAACAACCGTGCACCA
Source organism: Nocardioides sp. (assembly GCA_030452025.1). GTDB lineage: Bacteria > Actinomycetota > Actinomycetes > Propionibacteriales > Nocardioidaceae > Nocardioides. Next base: position 6,251 of record JAKDNC010000163.1, read on the forward strand.
TGCACGGTTGTGACACCGGATTGTCTGGAACCGCCGACACAACCGTGCCCCATGCACGGTTGTTGTCGCTGGCGAGACGCCTACTGGCCGGTGCGTCCGTCGATGCACTCGCGCAGCAGGTCCGCGTGCCCGCAGTGGCGGGCGTACTCCTCGATCATGTGCACGACCAGGTCCCGCACCTCGGCGGACTCCTCACCCCAAGTGACGACACGGTCGAGGTCGTCGCAGTCGTTGAGCCACGCGCGGGCGAAGTCCACCTCTCGCCGCCAGGTCGACCACGCCTGCGCCACGCACTCCTCGGTGCCCTCGGCCGCGTCGAAGGCGACGTCGCCGTCGGTGTGGTGGTAGAGCTTGTCGACCTCGAGGTGAGCGTCGAGCACCCGTCGGAACCAAGCGTGCTCCACGCGACCGAGGTGTCGCAGCAACCCGAGCAGGGAGAGGGTGGACGGCGGCACCGACCGAGTGGCGAGCTGCTCCGGCGTGAGGCCGTCACACTTCATCTCGAAGGTACGCCGGTAGAACTCGAGGTAGTCGGTGAGGACCGCCTTCTCCCCGGACGCGTTCGGTGTCTGGAGCCGTGGGTCGGTGGCAGGGTTGTCGAAGAAGCCTGAGCCTTGGAAGCCGGTCATGACAGGAGCCAACCTGAGTGCAGGGTTCGGCGGCAAGTGGTTTCGGCTCCTGGCGCCAGCCGACCACCCGGTCGCCGCGGCCTGATCGGGCTGCGGCAGTCTTGATCCATGACCTCGTGCCACAGCGATGACGACCAGCGGGCCAGCGAGTGGGGGGAGCGCGTCGCCGCCTGGCTCGAGGAGCTCGACCTCGCCGCACACCTCGCGGAGGCCGGGCTCCCGTCGTACACCCGTGACGCGCAGGGCCGTGCTGTCTGGACCGACCCGAACACCGGCGACCCGCTGACGTCCGACCAGCTGCGGCAGCTCGACGGGGTGCTCCACAACGAGGGCGACGACCCGGCGTACGCCGTCCCCGTGCCGTTGGTGCAGATCGCTCAGCGTGCGCGCGTGCGCAAGAAGCTCCTGGCCAGCCCGGTGCACGACTACCAGAGCCTCGCCGAGCTGCGCGGCGCATCGGTGAACGCGACCCGATTCGCGGTGCACAAGGCGGCCGAGGCGAATGAGCTGCTGGTGCTGACCACCGACGAGCGCATCATGCTTCCCGCCTTCCAGCTGACATCGTCGGGTGAGCCGCGGACGGAGATCGTGGCGGTGCTCAAGCCGCTGTTGGCCGCCGGGATGGACCCGTGGAACGCGTGGGCCTGGCTCGCCCAACCTGCCGCGCTGCTCGGCGGCCAGGTCCCTGAGCGGGCCGCGGCGGATCCTGAGGAGGCCGACCTGGTGCGGCATGCCGCCGTGCGCCTGGCCGAACGGGTCGCCGCCGACTCCTGACCGGTTAGTGTCG
>JAKDNC010000164.1 GCA_030452025.1 Nocardioides sp.
GTGCTACAACAGCGAAGACATCGAAGGGGCCCACCGCCCAAGCGGGATGACTCGAATGTATTTGTTCGAGGTGGCTGGCAGCGCGCCACCGTCACGAGCGCCCGATGGAGCGCAGACGGTCGATGAGGCAGCGCTTCCGATAGCATCTTGGGCGGAACTGCGTCGTCTCGGAGGAATGCTCGCTCATGGTCAACAATGCACCAATCGCCCGCCGTAGGATCCCGGTCACGATCGTGGCCCTGCTGCTGGCGCTGTTCACCGTCCCCTTCATGACCGACCCGTCCAGTGCTGCCGCATCTGCCAACGCCACCGCGACCAACCCCGGGGCAGACCAGGCCGAGGAAGGAGCCGGGCCGGGCAAGTTGATGCTCGTCATGGACTCCTCAGGTTCGATGAAAGAGCCGACCGGTGGAGGCCAGACGCGCATCCAGGCGGCGAAGGGCGCGCTGGGAGAGGTCATCGGTCAGCTGCCCGACGACCAGGAGGTGGGGCTCCGGGTCTATGGGGCGAAGGTCTTCTCGCGCGACGACAAGGGCGCCTGCACCGACTCCCAGCGGGTCGTCGACCTCGGCAGCGACAACCGCGGTGAGTTGCGGAACGCCGTCAAGAAGTATCGCCCTTACGGCGAGACACCCATCGGCTACGCACTCCAGGAAGCCGGCACAGACCTCGGCGACTCCGGCCAGCGCAACATCGTCCTCGTCTCCGACGGTGAGCCCAACTGCGAACCCGACCCCTGCGAGGTCGCCCGCGACCTCGGCAAACAGGGCATCTCGCTGCACATCGACGTGGTCGGGCTCGATGTCAACGACACCGCTCGCAAGAAGCTGGAATGCATCGCCCGTGCTGGCAACGGCAACTACTACGACGCCAACAACAGCAAAGAGCTCGCCGACTCGATGGTCCACGTCGCCGAGAGGTCGGCCCGCTCCTTCGAGCCGATCGGTGAGCCCGTCACCGGCACCCCGGACGAGGAGAGCGCGCCCGAGATCACCGAGGGCGACTGGCGCGACGTCGCCGACCCGAAGAACCCGACGACCTACTACCGGATCAAGCGGGGCCAGCAGAACTCGACCATCCAGGCCTCGGTCGCATACCGGGCAGTTGGCTCGACCGAATTCGTGGACGCCAGTCTCACCACACCGGAGGGTGATAGGTGTGAGTTCAACACCGGACTGGCCACCGACGACCAACTCAGCAGTGCAGTGGTCTCCGCAAACCCCTACGGCGATGAAGCCTGCATGGAGTCGGAGGAACTGATCCTCGAGGTCGAGTATCGCGCCGACACCCCGGCCGTGCCCCTGGAGATCCGAGTCACAGAATTGGCCGCCGTGGCCAACCTCGACGCGCTTCCTGAGCCGGACTCGGACGTCACCTACCAGGCTCCTCCGAAGTCGGGCAAGACTCAGGAGGTCACCGGTGGCACCTCATTCAACGATGCCGAGCCGCTCACCCCGGGTAGCTACTCCGGAACAATCGTGCCAGGTGAGTCGCTCACCTTCCGGATCGAGGCGGACTGGGGCCAACAGCCTGTCGCCGCGGCCAGCTTCCCTCCTGCGAGCGGTGACCTGGAGCCCGCGGCGAAGGGCAACGCGCACGTCCTGCTCGATGTGTTCTCCCCCGGACGGGCTCGCTCGGCATCAACATTCACCGAACCCAGCACGGAGGCAGAAGTTTCGCTGCTGACGACCTCGAAGTCCAAGGCGTCGGCCACGACCACAGCAGTCAACTTCGCAAACTTCCAGAACACCGATCCCGACAACGGTCCGACCGCAGCAGGCGACTACACGATCGTGCTCACCCTCCAGGACACGGGCGAGAATGCCTCCCTCCCGATGCCTTACCAGCTCGATGTCGGCGTCAACGGCGAAGCCCAACCCGGTCCCGAGTTCGACGAGCAGCCCATCGAGGGCGTCGAGCCGCAGCCCACGGAGAGTGGCAGCGACGAAGAGGCCTCAGGAGAATCCAGCGAAGCGGGTGACACCGACTCGGATGACGGACTCTCAGGGCTTGGCCTCGCATTTGGCGGCCTCGGCCTGCTTGCCCTGCTCGGCGCAGCCGGGTTCCTGCTCCGGAACAAGTTCAGATCCAGCTGACCACTGCCTCCCCGGATCGAGATGCCAGAGAACCGAAAGACGGATCCAGATGCATGGAGGCGGGAGGGTGACGCATCGAATCGACGTGTCAGCAGCCGTGCTGACCTCCGCGGCGGCGCTATTCTCGACGTGCACTGATGGTGTTGCACCCGGGGGAAAGACCGGTCGCCAACCCCGCAAACCTGCGAGTCAATCTGTGCCTCGGACGCAGTCCCCGGCACGTCAATGCCGTCACCATGTCTCCCGGGTTCCACACGGACCCGGACGGTCACGTGGCACGCACGATCAACCAAGCCTAGATCCGTGACGATCCGGAATTCGAGGCCGTGGTCGATCGTGTCGCAGTCTTCAGTCGAGGATCCCCGGCAGCCCCAGCACACCGATCACCGTGAACGGCCACACCAGCACCGAGGCCACCAGGCCGAGGCCCAGGTGACGCAGGGGCGAGACCGGGAGGACCAGCATCAGGAGTCCACTCAGGGGCAGGGCGATCAACCACACCGACATACCGCCGTAGAACGCTGGTGCCACCCACGCGATCATCCCCACGCAGACCCCGACCACGCTCAGCGGCCCGAGGGACGACGGCATCGTCCGCTGTTCCGCGGGCCCCTCCACGGCGCTCACCTCCAGCCCCCGTAGCTCGCGATCACGGCCAACACCAGAGACGTCAGGGCCCCGCCCAGCAGGCCGACTCCGACCCCGCGCGAGACTCGTCCCGAAGTCAACCCGGCCATCAGGAGACCTACCACCAGCCACGGCAGCGGGGAGAGCACCAGGCGAAGGTCGTTCCACCCCTCCGGTATCACCGCGATCAGGAGCAACAGCGCGAAGAACGACAGCAGCGGCACCACCGGTGCCACGAGTACCGCCGTCCCCCACGCGACCGGGCCGTCTTGGGGCCGGTGCGCCCAACGGATCGAGTCCGGGGTGGTCATTCGCTCACCTTCTGCACCTCGGGTGCGATCCCGCGTGTGCTCTTGTCGGAGCCTTTGACGGTCCGTAGGCCGACCTGGAGGAACCCACTGCCCTCTCAGCCGAGGTCGTCGGGGCCGAACGGGTCGGGCAGCACCTCATCCATCCGGCGTACGCCGGAGACCGTGAGCAGCAGCAGCTCCGGCCCACCACTCTCGAAGAGCAGCTGGCGGCACCGTCCACACGGCATGATCACCTGGCCGCCGCTGTTGACGCACACGAAATGCGTCAACCGGCCACCACCGGTCGCGTGCAGGGCGGAGACCAAGCCGCACTCCGCGCACAGCGTGACCCCGTAGGCCGCGTTCTCCACGTTGCATCCGACCACGGTGCGGCCGTCGTCGACCATGGCGGCGGCGCCGACCCGATAGCCGGAGTACGGCGCGTAGGCGCGCTCCGCGACCTCCGTCGCAGCGCCCTGGAGTCCATCCCAGTCGAACCGGTCGCCCATGTCAGCTCTTCACGTAGGGCTCGCCGTTGGCAGCCGGCGGCCTGACCCGACCAGCGAAGCCGGCGATCGCGATCAGCGTCGCGATGTAGGGCGCCGCCGCGAGCAGCTGAGTGGGGAATTTGGTGAGCACACCGAACTGGTCCTCGGTGGTGAGCATCAACCCGAAGAACAACGCGGCGAGCGACGCCGTGACCGGATGCCAGCGCCCCATGATCACTGCGGCCAGGGCCATGAACCCCTCGCCACCGGAGGCGTTGTTGGTGAACGCGCCCGTCGAGCCGGCGGTGTAGTAGGCACCACCGAGCCCTGCGAAGACACCACCGAGCAGCACCGCCTGCCACCGCATCCGATTGACCCGGATCCCGACTGTGTCGGCCGCCTTCGGGTGCTCCCCCACCGAGCGGACCCGGAGGCCCCAGGTGGTGTGGTAGAGCAGGAACCAGACCAGGGCGATCGAGACCATCGCAATGTAGGCCAGGATCGTCTGGTTGAACAATGCGTCCCCGACCAACGGGATGTCCGAGAGGCCCGGGATCGCGATCGGGGCCAGGGTCTCGAAGCTGGTCAGCTTCTCGTGCATCGACGGGTTGGCCCCGGCGGTGGGGATCTGTCCGAGCAGGAAGTCGCTGAGACCACCGGCCAACGCGATCAGCACGACACCGAGGACGATCTGGTTGACCTGGTAGCGCAGCGCGAAGAACGCCAGCATCGCTGCGACCGCGACGCCCGCGGCGGCGCCACCGAGCAGACCGACGTAGGCGCTGTAGGCGAGCGCCGCGGTCACCGAGGCAAAGAAGGCGCCCGCGAGGAACTGCCCCTCGATCGCGATGTTGATGACACCGGACCGTTCGCACAACGAACCGGCCAGCGCACCCAGCACCAGCGGCACGGCGTACTGAATGGTGTTGGGTAGCGGGTTGGTGATGAAGAAGTTGGTTTCGGTCTGATCCGCGAAATACCAGACCGTCAGGCCGACGTAGAAGGACAGGCCGACAACCACGCTGATCAGGGCGCCCCAGACACTGCGCGGGATGCGGTTCAGGACTGCCGCCACCAACGCGAGTGCGGTGATGGCGAAGGTGATCCACACGATCCGCAGTCCGTTGACATCGCGCGGCGGATCGTTGATGTCGAATTTCGGAGCCAGTGAGTAGGCCACGGTCGGGTTGTCGATGCTGAGGGCGAACCCCAGAAGGACCAACGCCGCCAGGCCGTAGATCACCAGGAAACGGACCTGACGACGTACGTCGGCCCGGTCGCGCACGTTCTTGACGTCGGGCCCGGCCGGGCCCGCGAGGACATCGGTGCCGGTGCTCATTCGGTGGCTCCCTTCGCCGTGAAGGTGGTCGACTGCTCATCACGGATTCGGACCAGGTGGCGCACCAGGGCCGGAGCTGCGACAAAGAGCACGATCAAGGACTGCAACACCAACGCGAGCTCGGGGGGCGTACCAGCCGGGCTCGCCTGCATGGAGATGCCACCCACCTGCAATGCCCCGAAGAGGAGACCCGCGAGAACGGTGCCGATCGGACTCCCCCGGCCCAGCAGCGCCACGGTGATCGCATCGAAGCCGATAGTGCCGACCAGGCTGTCGCTGAGCTGAGCACCGTCGCCATTGATCTGCATCGTCGCGGCGAGCCCGGCGAACCCGCCGGCCAGGAGCATCGCCAGCGTGTAGACCTTGGCCACGCTCATCCCCGCAGTGCGCGACGCATCGGGGTTGTTACCGACCGAACGCAACTCGAAGCCCAGTGTGCTGCGCTCGAGGATCCACCACATCAGGAAGGCCGCGAGGATGGCCAACAGGACACCCGAGTGAACGCCGAAGATCTCGGGAAAGCGGGCGCTGTCGGCGACCCGCGGCGAGAGCGGCTCGTCCGACCCGGTGATCTGAAACGCCTCCTGCGCGAGGGCGTAGGCCAACAGGAAGCCACCAATGTGGTTCAGCATGATGGTGCTGATCACCTCGTGCGCCCCGGCCTTGGCCTTGAGCAACCCGGCGATCGCGCCGTACAACCCGGCGGCCACCACCGCACCGATCACCGCGACGAGCAGGTGAATCCCGGGTGGGAGATCCCAGCGGAAGCCGATGTAACCGGCCGCCATTGCGCCAACCAGCATCTGACCCTGAGCACCAATGTTGAACATTCCGGATCGGAACGCGAGTGACACGCCAAGACCCGCGCAGATGAGTGGGGCTGCCTTGGCGAGGGTTTCTCGCACAGACCCGATCGACCCGACGGAGCCTTCGACCAAGGCGACATAGGAGGTGCCGATCGCGTCCGCAGCACGCGTGAACGTGTCCCACGGGTAGGACCCGAAGTAGCCCATCGCCTCGATCACGTCCTTGTTGCTGACCGCGATCAGCACCGCACCGATCAGGAGCGCCAGGATGATCGCGAGAGCGGTGGTCACCGCCGTGTCGACGATCGCATTCGCACCCCGTTCGCGGACTTCCGGCTCAGGAGGAGTCGGCGACGCCTGCTCCGGGGATGCGTCAGTCTCGCTCATGCGCTGGCCGCCTCCGTCTTCTCGTCGTGGGCTCCTGCCATCAACAGGCCGAGCTGCTCACGGGGGGTGTCCGGACCGACCTCACCCACGATGCGACCGTCATACATCACCGCGATCCGGTCCGAGAGCGAATAGATCTCGTCGAGCTCGGTCGACACGATCACCACCGCACTTCCCTTGTCACGCTCCTCGATGATCCGCTGATGGATGAACTCGATGGACCCGACGTCGACCCCGCGTGTCGGTTGCGAGGCGATGAGCACCTTCAACGGCCGGGTGAACTCTCGCGCCACCACGACCTTCTGCTGGTTCCCTCCGGAGAGTGACTCCAAGGGAGACTCCATCGACTCGGTGCGGATGTCGAACTCGTCGATCCGGTGACTGGCGTTGGACTCGATCTCACCCAGTCGGAGCGCGCCGAGACGCGAGAACTCCGGCGCCCGGTAGAGGTCCAGGATGAGGTTCTCGCGCACGCTGAACTCGCCGACGAAGCCGTCGTGGGAACGGTCCTCGGGGATGTAGCCGATCCCGGCCGCCAGACTCTTCCGGGTCCCCTGCCGGGTGATGTCCTGGCCGAGCAGCGACACCTTCCCGGCGTCGGGCCTGATCAGGCCGAGCAGCGACTTGATCAGCTCGGTCTGTCCGTTGCCCTGGACCCCGGCAATGCCCAGGACCTCGCCGGCGCGGGCCTCGAACGAGACGTCCTTGACCACCTGGTACCCACGCGGATCGATCACGGTGATGCCTTCGGCACGGAGCACCGGATCGCCGACCTCCGCCGTCTCCTTGTCCACCTGCAGCTTGACCTCGCGGCCGACCATCATCTCTGCCAGCTCGGCCTCGCTCGCGGAGGGATCGGCGGTGCCGACCAGCTTGCCGCGCCGGATCACGCTGATTCGGTCGCCGACCGCCTTGACCTCCCGCAGCTTGTGGGTGATGAAGATGATGGAGGTGCCGTCGGCCTTGAGCTGGCGCATGATCTCCATCAGCTCGTCGATCTCCTGGGGCGTCAGCACCGCAGTGGGCTCGTCGAGGATCAGCACCTTCGCCTCGTTGGCGAGCGCCTTCAGGATCTCGACCCGCTGCTGGACACCCACCGGGATGTCCTCCACGAGCTGGGCCGGATTGACGGCCAGGTTGAAGCGCTCGGAGAGCTCCCGCACCCGGGCCGCTGCCTTCCGACGGCTCAGCACGCCCGGGAGACCGGTCTGTTCCCGGCCGAGCATCACGTTGTCAGCGACCGTGAAGACTGGGACGAGCATGAAGTGCTGGTGCACCATGCCGATGCCGGCAGCGATCGCGTCCTTCGGCGAGCTGAAGCGAACCGGCTCCCCGTCGATCAGGATCTCGCCCTCGGACGGCTCGAGCAGCCCGTAGAGCATGTTCATGAGGGTGGACTTGCCGGCACCGTTCTCGCCGAGCAGACAGTGGATCTCGCCCGGTTCGATGGTCAGGTCAATCGCGTCATTGGCGACGAACGAGCCGAACCGGCGCGTGAGCCCCTTGATCTCGAGCCTCATGATCCTCCTCCACTCCGGTGGTGTGCGGTGCCCACACTAGAACGCGGAGCCGGGGCGAGGGGCGCCCCCTCGCCCCCAC
>JAKDNC010000165.1 GCA_030452025.1 Nocardioides sp.
AGTACGAGCACCAGGGCTCGGCCTACTACTCCACCGCGCGGATCTGGGACGACGGCGTGATCGACCCGGTCGACACCAGGCGTGTGCTCGGCCTCGGGCTCGAGGCTGCGTCGCACGCGCCGGTTCCGGAACCCTCCTACGGCGTCTTCAGGATGTGACCCACCCATGACCTCAACCAGCTCGATCACCGGACAACTGAACACACTGCTCATCGCCAACCGCGGCGAGATCGCACTGCGGGTGATCAGCGCCGCCCGCGCGCTCGGCATCCGCACCGTCGCCGTCCACACCGACCTCGACGGGGACGCTCCGCACGCCCGCGAGGCCGATCTGGCCGTCCACATCAGCAGCTATCTCGACATCGAGGCCGTGATCGCGGCCGCACGCGAGTCCGGCGCCGAGGCGATCCACCCCGGCTACGGGTTCCTCTCCGAGCGGGCTGCGTTCGCCCGCGCCGTCGAGGAGGCTGGCCTGAGGCTGGTCGGCCCGAGCGCCGAGGTGATGGACAAGATGGGTCGCAAGGATGCCGCGCGCGAGATCGCGGTGGCCGCTGGCGTCCCGGTCGTCCCGAACTACTCCCTCGACACCCCGCCTGCCGAGATGGCCTTCCCGGTGCTGGTCAAGGCCGCCGCCGGCGGTGGCGGCAAGGGGATGCGCATCGTCCGTGCGGCGGAGGACTTCGACGCCGCGGTCGCCGCTGCCAAGCGGGAAGCAGCATCCGCCTTCGGCGACGACACGATGCTGATCGAGAAGTACGTCGAGCGCGGGCGTCATATCGAGGTGCAGGTGCTCGGCGACGCCCACGGGCACGTCGTCCACCTCTTCGAGCGCGACTGCTCCACCCAACGACGCCACCAGAAGGTCCTCGAGGAGGCGCCCGCGCCGACGCTGCCCGCCGCCACCCGGGCGCTGGTGCTCGATGCTGCGGTGGCGTTGTCCCGGGAGGTGGGCTATGTCAACGCCGGGACGGTCGAGTTCCTGCTCGACACCGAGTCGTCGGGGACCGGCGACCCCGGCGTCTACTTCCTGGAGATGAACACCCGCCTCCAGGTCGAGCACCCGGTCACCGAGATGGTCGTCCAGATCCTGGGTGAACCGCTCGACCTGGTCCAGCACCAGCTCCGGATCACCGCCGGCGAGGAGCTGCCGTTCGTCCAGGACGACGTCAGCGTCGTGGGTCACGCGATCGAGGCCCGTCTCTACGCCGAGGACCCCTACGCCGAGTTCCTGCCCCAGGCCGGCACCACCTCGCTCGTGCGCTGGCCCGCGCCACCCTTCGGTGGCACCGTCGACGGTGCCCGGGTCGACGCCGCGCTCGAGGGGGACCAGGTCGTCTCGACGGGCTTCGATCCGATGCTCGGCAAGGTCATCGCCTGGGGGACCGACCGCGAGGCAGCGCGTCGTCGCCTCGTCTCGGCCCTCGAGGACACCGCGATCCTCGGGCTGACCACCAACACCGGGTTCCTCCGCGAGATCGCCGAGAGCGATGCCTTCCGCGACTCCGGGATCGACACTGCCTGGCTGGACCGCAACCCGCCGACCGCCCCCGACCGGGACCTGGCGCGCACGATCGCCGCCTGGACCCACGTGGCCGTGGCCCGGATGGCCGGTGGCCGCGGACCCACCGTCGGAGACGGCTGGCGCGACGGTGCCCCCGCCGCCCCCACGATCCTCGAGCTGGACCGGGTGATCCGGGTCGACCGCCCCGGCGGGACCGTCGACTCAGTTCGCGTCATCGAGCTCGGTATGGCCGACCACGTGGCCACGCTGCGCGTCGACGGCCGACGGGTGGAGGCCGTCGTCAACGCTCAGGTCAACGGCATCGACGTGGTCCACCGTGGCCAACGGTTCCTCTTCGAACGCCCCGATGTCTTCGGCGACCACGGCCCGGCGGTCGGGGACGGCACAATCCTCGCCCCGATGCCCGGGACAGTTCTCTCGGTCCACGTGGCAGAAGGCCAGTCGGTCACCGCCGGCCAGGCCCTCGGCACGATGGAGGCGATGAAGATGGAGCTGGCCCTCAAGGCCCCGTTCGACGGCACGGTCACCACGGTCGGCGCCGCGGCGGGCGATCAGGTCGTGCTGGGCGTCGTACTCTTCGAGGTGGAGGAGGCAACATGAGGAACCCGCAGGTCGTCAGCGACGCAGAGCTCCCCGAGCGCGTCACGGTCTGGGAGGTCGGACCCCGCGACGGCCTCCAGAACGAGAAGACCGTCGTCGATGTCAAGGCCAAGGCGGAGTTCATCCGTCGACTGGTCGCCGCCGGACTGCCGATCGTCGAGGCGACCAGCTTCGTCCACCCCAAGTGGGTGCCCCAGCTCGCCGACGCCGCCGAGTTGATGGAGATGCTCGGGGAGGAGGGCCGGCACCTGCCGGTGCTGGTGCCCAACGAGCGCGGTCTGGACCGGGCCCTGGAGCTCGACATGGAGCACATCGCGATCTTCGGCAGCGCCACGGAGACCTTCGCCCGGCGCAACCTCAACCGCAGCCTCGACGAGCAGTTCGCGATGTTCGAGCCGACAGTCACTCGTGCCCGCGAGGCCGGGATGGATGTGCGGGCCTACGTCTCGATGTGCTTCGGCGATCCATGGGAGGGCGACGTCGACATCGACCAGGTGGTCAAGGTTGGCAAGCGTCTCCATGACCTCGGAGCCAGTCAGCTCAGCCTCGGCGACACGATCGGCGTCGCCACCGCCGGCCACGTCCGCGCCCTGATCCGTGCCTTCGGTGCGGCGGGGCTCGGGACCGACGCGCTGGCCGACCACTTCCACGACACCTACGGCCAGGCACTGGCCAACGCCCACGCTGCACTCGAGGAGGGGATCACCACCTTCGACGCCAGCGCCGGCGGCCTCGGCGGCTGTCCCTACGCCGAGAGCGCCACCGGCAACCTGGCCACCGAGGACCTCGTCTGGATGCTGCACGGCATGGGCATCGAGACCGGCGTCGACCTCGAGGCGTTGATCAACACCAGTGGCTGGATGGCCGGAGTTCTGGGCCGCCCCAGCCCCTCGCGCGTCGTACAGGCACAATTCGGTGCATGAGGAGATCGTCGCGAGTTGTCTTCCTCCACATAGGAGCACCCAAGACGGGTACGACCTACATCCAGGAACGCCTCGCTGAGAACGCGCGCGAGCTCGCCGAGCAGGACGTGCACTACCCGAGCAAGGGCGCGTTCTTCCCGGCCCCGCTGTTCCACTTCCGCGCGGCCCTGGACCTCCTCGACCAGGACTGGGGCGGGGATCCAGGCCACGCCGAGGGCACGTGGCCGACGATGGTCAGGCAGGTACGCCGCCGCACCGGCACGGTGATCGTCAGCCACGAGATCCTGGCCACGGCGCCGCCGGAAAAGATCGCCCGGGTGATGCGCGACATCGAGGGCAGCGAGGTGCACATCATCTACACCGCGCGCGACCTGGTCCGGCAGATCCCCGCGGCGTGGCAGGAGAGCATCAAGCAGGGACGCACCTGGCGCTACCGGCCCTTCTTGAACAAGGTCCAGCGCGGCGACGCCTGGTTCATGAAGGCCTTCGACCTGCCGACCGTGCTCAACAACTGGTCCCGGGACCTGCCGCCCGAGCGGGTGCATGTGATCACCGTTCCTCCTCCCGGGTCCGAGCCGGGCCTGCTGTGGAACCGGTTCTGCCGGGTCGTGGGCATCGAGCGCGACTGGGCTCCCCGCGAGAGCGAGTCGCGCAACGAGTCGCTCGGGATCGCTGAGACCGAGCTGCTCCGCCGACTCAACGAACGCCTGGGCCGAAAGGCCCGCAGCGAGGGTGCCCACGACGCGCTGATCCAGAAGCTCCTCAACGAGGGAGAGCTCTCCTCCACCCGATCTCGTCGCGTCGTCCTGCCACCCAAGCGCTTCGACTGGGCCGACGAACAGGCCCAGCTGTGGATCGACTGGATCGAGGGAGCCGGCGTGGACGTGGTCGGCGACATCGCCGACCTCCGCCCGGAGCGTCCGGACCCCACGGACTGGCTCAACCCTGACAAGGTGTCCGGAAAGGCCTTGACCGAGGCCGGGTTGCAGGCGCTCACGGCGATGACTCGGGAGGCGGCCACCCGCCCGGACCCGGCCCGAGAGCTGGGCGCCCGCATCCGCAACCGCACCGAACGTCTCCGGAACCGCTGAGGCAGGAATCGATGACCGCATCCAACGCGAACGACGAAGGCGCAGGCCGCGCCCTGGCTTGGGTCGAGCATCTACGCTCCGGCGGGTCGACGCCGTGGATCGACTTCCGGGGTACGTCGTCGGGCTCCGGTCGTCGGGAGGTCCCCGGTGCCGCCCAGCTCGAACTCGCCCGCCGGCTCAACGCTGCCGACCCCGTGGCCGACGGGGTGCATCGCGAGCTGGTCGACCGGATCCTCTCCGCCAGCGTTCCCGGTCGGGGACAGCTCGACCTGGACCTGGTCGGCGTCCCGCAGGCCTCACCGTTCGGCGCGCCACCGGTGGACCCGGCTGACATCGCGCCCGACGAGCTCATCCGGGTCGCCGTCGGCGCCCTGGCCGAAGCGCTGGTCCGACTCGACCCCGGCGCACCACGCAAGCGTTTCGCCGCGCGGCTGCGCCACCGCCTGCGCCACCGCCGCCCCTGGCGCCGGGGGCTCCGCCTCGCCGGCGACCCGCTCGCGGTGGCCGGGGTCCGTGCCGCTCTGGCCCGACGGGGACACATCACCGGACGACGTCGCCCGGTGGTCGTCGTACTCGCCGACGACCTTGGCGTGATGCTTGCCGACATCTGGACCAACCGGCTGCGCAACGGCAGGACCGCGATCTGGGCGGGCTGGCTCGAGAAGGTCGAGCGGAACGACGCGCTGCCACCAGCCCTCGAGCTTCCCGACGTCCTGGAACGGAAGGCCGCCGAGGTCGGCGCAGCCAACGTCCACGTGGTGGTCGGGGATCCGGGCGCCGAGATCGCCCGGCTGCTCGGTCTGCGGATGCCGCTCGAGGCGGACCCGCCACGGTTGCCGCCCGACGCGCTCGAGGTGGTCCGCGAAGTCAACGCCGTCCTGCGGGTGCTGGTTCATCCAGAGCGCCACCGGCGGATTCTCCACGACCTGTTGCTTCCGCGGATGGCCGACGGGCCCGGTATCCCGCGCGGCGTGCCGGCCGAACGGGAGGACTGGGTTCGGCGTCAGGCCGAACGGTTGCGGACACGACTCAGCACGGCTGGCTATCGTGTCCACGGCGATCTGGATGATCTGCTTCCCCGCGAGGGTGGTGGCGCGCCCGCGCCGAGTGAGTCCCGGGTGCTCGACGTGGCGTTGCGGACGCTGCTCAAGACGAAGGAGTGCATGTGAGGCCCAAGCGTGTGATCCTGCACGTGGGGACCCCGAAGACCGGGACGTCCTACCTGCAAGATGTCCTCCACCGGAACAAGAAGGACCTCGCCGCCGAGGGCGTCCTCTATCCGGTCGACCGGTTCGACGGACACTTTCTCGCCGCGCTCGACCTGATGCGCCTGCCGTGGGGCGGGCTCGAGGCCGAGGCGGTCGGCGCGTGGGACCGGCTCGCCGAACAGGTCAACGCTTGGGACGGCACCTCGATCATCAGCCACGAGATCCTGGCCACCGCGTCCCGCGAGCAGGTGCGCCGCGCCCTCGACTCGCTCAACCACCCCGACACCGAGATCCATGTGGTCCTTTCGGCCCGTGACCTGGTCCGCCAGATCCCCGCGGAGTGGCAGGAGAACATCAAGCACCGTCGGACGCTGGGCTACGGCCGTTTCCTCAAGCAGATCCGGGATCCGCAGCGGAAGAGCCGGATCTCGTCGTGGTTCTGGGGCGTCCAGGAGATCCCCGACATCCTCGACCGGTGGGGCTCCGAGCTCGACCCTTCCCGGGTCCACGTCGTCACCGTGCCGAAGCCCGGCGCGCCGAAGACCCAGCTGTGGGACCGGTTCGCCGACACCTTCGGCCTGACCGACATCGACCTCGACAGGCACGCCGAACGCGCCAACCCCTCGATGGGCGTCCCCGAGACCGCGCTGGTGCGTCGGATCAACAAGATCGCCAACACCAGCGTGGAACCGGCCTTCTACCGCCCCCTGGTGCGTGAGCTCCTGGTCCACCGGACGCTGTCCCAGCGGTCCGGTTCATCGCGGCTCTTCCTCCCGACGGACGAGTGGGAGTGGGCCAACGACCTCTCCCATGCCTGGGTCGAGGAGATGGAGCGTCGCGGCTACGACATCGTCGGCGACCTTGCCGACCTGATTCCGGACCCGGCGCCCGAGGTGTTCGCCAATCCGGACCGTCCCCGCGAGCGGAAGGTCAACGCTGCGGCGCTCGACGTGATCCGGGTGCTGCTGGAGGAGAACGTGCGGATGCAGCACGTCGAGGACGACCTCCGACGCGAGCGCGACGAGGCCCGGGGCGCACTCGAGGCGTCGTACCTGAGACCGACCTACCGGATCCGGAAGAAGGTCGTGCACACGGCCGAGGACCGGTTCTGGGGCCGGGGGGCCATCAAGGTCTATCGCCGGGCACTCGGCCTCGACAGGAACTCGCGGTCCGCGTAACGCCCGATCCGCCACGTCGAGTAGCCATCGGCGGTCAGCCCGACCATGCCACCGAGGACGGGAATCCGACGCCCCACGGCGGTGGCCAGGTGCTTGCCGGCGGCCTTGGTGATCAGCTCCGACGCGACGTCGGAAGCCACGATCTTGTCGAGATCGGGGTCATGCACCGGCGCGGTGGCGATCGCCATCGGTGTGGCCGGGAGCTTCTCCTTCTTGACCAGGGTCATCACGTCGTCCTCGCCGAGCATCAGCGCCAGGATCGCGTTGCGGACCCGGGGGTCGTCCAGGTCATAGCCGCGCAAGTGCGCGATCGCGGCGACCATGCGGCACTGGATCAACGCGAGGCCGGCGACGTTGGCCGGGATCGTCACCGCGGCGGTGACCAGGCCGCCGAGGTTGGTCAGGAACCCCTGGCCACCTGCATAGCGGACATGCATCTCGATGAGGTCGCGGATCGCCTTCTTGGAGTTTCCGTCCGCGAGCTTGAGCAGCTTGTCGGCGGTGAACGCCGCCGGGGGCAGCGCCCCGACGCCCCTGATCGCGCGGTTCAGTGCCTCCCGAACGAAGTTGTGCGTCATCTCGGGTGCAGCCTTCGGGATGTGGGGCGCCACGCGCTTGCCGATCGAACCACCGATGCTCATGTCTCGAGTTTACCGACGGGAAGGCGAGGGACCCGGCATCGGCGGGATCACCGGGACCGCCGGCGTTCTAGTCTGTGGGCGTGCCTGTCGATCCGCCCCCGTCGCCGTGGGAGTTCCCGGCCCCGCCTGCGGGCGCCGACGACCTGATCGCGGTCGGCGCCGACCTCGCGCCGGGGACCCTCCTGTCGGCCTATCGGCGGGGCTATTTCCCGATGCCCCTCGACGACGAGATCGGCTGGTGGTCTCCGCGGCATCGCGGCGTGCTGCCGCTGGACGGTCTGCGGATGCCTCGCTCGCTGCGCAAGTCCCGCGCCCGGTTCGACATTCGGGTCGACACCGCCTTCAGCGACGTGGTGGATGCCTGTGCGGACCCGCGCCGACCCGGCGGCTGGATCTCCTCGAGCGTCCGGGCGGCCTATGTCGA
>JAKDNC010000166.1 GCA_030452025.1 Nocardioides sp.
TCCGGGGTCCCCTCCCCCACCCCGCCGGCGCGGCCCGATGAGTCGCGATCCCTGCTGCCGGACCTGAAGGGGCTGAGCCGGGGTGCGTCCTCGATCGCGGGCTCGCTGGGAAGGACCTACGGGGAGACGCTGGTCGGCCGCAGCGCGGCCTCCCGGGCCGTGCCGTTTCGGGCCCCGAAGTCGATCTTCAACGAACGGATCCACACTCCACGACGCTTCGCGACCCAGTCGTACCCCGTCTCGAGGATCAAGGCGATCGCGAAGTCTGCGGACGCTTCGGTCAACGACGTCTTCCTGGCCGTGTGCGGTGGCGCACTGCGTCGCTACCTACTCGAGATCGATCTACTCCCCCGGGAGACGCTGACCGCCAATGTGCCGGTCTCCGTGCGCGAGGAGGACCGGACCCGCGTCGGCAACGCGATCACCTTTCTCTACGCAACACTCGGCACCGACATCAACGACCCGGTGGCCCGAATCCACACGATCCACGACTCGACCCGACTGGGCAAGGAACGGCTCCCCAACGCCGGGCGCCAATCGATGGATGCCTACACGGCTTTGTTGATGGCTCCGTTCCTCGCCCAGGCGATCCTCGGCGTCGGCGGTCATGGTCCTCCAGCCTCGAATCTGGTGATCTCCAACGTGACCGGCCCCGCCGAGACACGCTACGTGGATGGCTCCGCGCTCGAGCAGATCCACCCGGTCTCGCTGCTCTTCAACGGCCAGGCCCTCAACATCACCGCCGTCTCCTACGACGGTCAGTTCAACATCGGCTACACCGGGTGCCGCGACTCGATCCCGCACCTGCAACGAATCGCGGTCTACAGCGGCGAAGAGCTCGACGCCATCGAGAGGGCCCTGGTGTGAGCGCGACCGCGGCGATGCTGCCAGTGCCGGCGGGCGCCCTGCGCATGGGCAGCGAGGACTTCTATCCCGAGGAGCGCCCGCTCCGTGAGGTGTCCGTCGAGCCGCTGCAGGTCGACGAGCATCCCGTGACGAACGCCGAGTTCCGGAGGTTCGTGAAGGACACCAACCATGTCACGGTGGCTGAGCAGGAGCCGGACGCAGCCGACTTCTTGGGCGCAAGGCCCGAAGACCTGGTGCCCGGATCGGTGGTGTTCACCCCGACTCGTGGCCCTGTCCCTCTCGACGACTGGCGCCGGTGGTGGCGCTGGCAGCCGGGTGCCCACTGGCGCCAGCCCGAGGGTCCGGACAGCTCATTGCACGGACGTGATCTGCACCCCGTGGTACACGTGGCCCACGAGGACGCCGCTGCCTACGCCGCCTGGGCCGGCAAACGTCTCCCGTCCGAGCCCGAGTGGGAGTGGGCTGCCTGCGGCGGACTGGTCGGTGCCCGCTATGCCTGGGGCGAGGAGTTCCTGCCGCGCGGCAAGGTGATGGCCAACACCTGGCACGGAGACTTCCCGTGGCGCAACGAATTGGTCCACAAGCACGGCCTGACCAGCCCCGTGAAGAGCTACCCGCCCAACGGCTACGGGTTGTACGACGTGACCGGCAACGTGTGGGAGTGGACCAACACCAGGTGGTCGGTCGATCACGCGGATGGTCACGCGGATGCTCTCGACGACAAGCCGTCGTGCTGCTCCCCCTCGATCAATGTCCCCGACGAACAGGTGGAGCTGACGATCAAGGGGGGCTCCCACCTGTGCGCCCCGTCGTACTGCCATCGCTATCGCCCCGCGGCGCGGCAGGCCCACGGAATGCGCAGCGCCACGAGCCACCTCGGTTTCCGCTGCGTGCGCGACGTCTGAGGACTGCGTCGACCGCCTCCGTGCGCGGCATCAGCGCCAGCCGAGGTCCGGGGCCACGTGGCGCAGGACGCTGTCGAGGACGTGCACGTTGTAGTCGACACCGAGCTGGTTGGGAATCGTCAGCAGCAGCGTGTCGGCAGCGGCGACGGCCTCGTCCTGGGCCAGGTCCCGGACCAGCTGATCCGGCTCACCCGCGTAGGTCTTCCCAAAGCGGGCGCGGCCGCCATCGAGGTTGCCGACCTGGTCCTGGCTGGTCGAGTCGTGGCCGAAGTAGGCACGGTCCATGTCATTGACGACCGGGAAGATGCTGCGGCTCACCGACACCCGCGGCTCGTGGTCATGTCCGGCTTCCTTCCACGCGTCGCGGAACATCTGGATCTGCTCGGCCTGGAGCTGGTGGAAGGGCACACCGGTGTCCTCGGTGAGCAGCGTGGAGCTCATCAGGTTCATTCCCTGACGCGCCGTCCACTCGGCAGTCCCGCGGGAGCCGGCACCCCACCAGATCCGGTTGCGCAGGCCCTCGGAGTGCGGCTCGAGGCGCAAGAGACCGGGCGGGTTGGGGAACATCGGTCGAGGGCTCGGCTGGGCGAAACCCCTGCCCTGCAGCTGGTCCAGGAAGATCCGGGTGTGCTCGCGCGCCATCTCGGCAGGGTCGGAGTCGACCGGCTCGTGTCCGAAGTAGCGGAAACCGTCGACGACCTGCTCCGGCGATCCGCGGCTGATCCCGAGTTGGAGTCGACCCCCGGAAATCAGGTCGGCGGCGCCGGCGTCCTCGACCATGTAGAGCGGATTCTCGTAGCGCATGTCGATCACGCCGGTGCCGATCTCGATGCGACTGGTCCGGGCACCGATCGCGGCCAGGAGCGGGAACGGCGAGGCCAGCTGGCGGGCGAAGTGGTGCACGCGGAAGTAGGCCCCGTCGACGCCGATCTCCTCCGCGGCCACCGAGAGGTCGATGGACTGGAGCAGGGCGTCGGACGCGGAGCGCGTCTGCGACTGGGGTGAGGGCATCCAGTGCCCGAACGAGAGAAAACCGATGCTCTTCATGACTCCTACAACACCCCGGCCACCCAAAACTTCCCTCACCCGGCGCAAACGTGCATCAGAGACACGCTCACTGCCCCGTCAGCGACCGCCGTTCGGGCAACAGAGCCAGCGGCAGGGTGGCCAGCGAGATCACCGCAGCCACGAGCAGCGCCGTCGTGAACGACGTACCGGCGGCGATTGCCCCCACGAGCACCGCTCCGAGGCCGGTGCCAGTGTCGAAGCCGATGTTCCAGACCGCGCTGGCGGTCCCGTAGTCGCGACGCGAGACCGCGTGGAAGGAGACCAGCAGCGTGAGGTTCTGCAGCCCGCCGTAGGCGATGCCGATCAGGGAAACTCCAGCCAGCAACAGCGCGGCATCGGTGTCGTCGGGGCCGGCGATGGCCAGGGCGACCAAGAGCAGACCGACGACGGTGAGGGCAACCAGGGGCCACAGGAAGCGGTGTTCGCCGTACTGGTCGGCCAGTCCTCCCACGCCCCACCGGCTCAGCGCGGCGAACGCGGTGAGCAGCAGCAGGCTGGCGGTGGTCAGCCAGGCGACACCGGCGAGGTCTGTGGAGAAGGTGATCAGCGCGCCCCCGGCCAAGGTCACTCCCAGGAGCAGCACCATCGGTCGCAGCAGCCGTCGATACACCCGCCTGCGTGACTCCACCGCCGTGTCATCTGGCGGATGCGGCACCAGTCTCCTGCCCAGGAAGAGCGCGGGGATGCAGCCGAGAATCGGCAGGGATCCGGCTGCGAAGACCGTCCAGAAGCCGATGTCCTCGGCCAACCACGGCCCCGCCGGCATCAGCAGCAGCTGGGGTACGGCGACCGCGAGGCCGTAGGCGCCCACGGCGGCTCCCCGCCGGCCGGGGGCGACGAGCTCGGCCACTGCTGCGCTCCCGGTGACCGTGAGGATGCCGAAGCCCAGTCCGCGGACGGCGGACAACCCGAGCACAAACGGCAGCCCGTCGGAGGCCAGGTGCACCAGCGACGGCGCGCCGAGCAGCACGAGCCCGGTCGCCATCACCGGCCCCCAGCCCAGCCGGCGTACGGCTCCGGGCACGAACGGCTGGGTGAGGACCGTGAACAGCATCAGCACGCCGTTCACCGCGCCGACTCCGGCGGATCCCGCGCCGCCGTGGGCCGCCCACAACGGCGCCACCGGTAGCAGCGCGGCGTACCCGCTGAAGCCGAGCAGGGTCATCGCCAGCAGCGCCGGCATGCCGGCGGTGCGCCACACGGAGACGGGGTGGGTCAGGCTCACCCGACCATCCTGCCGTCAATAGCTGCTTGGTCGAAATGCGAGGTCTCCGCCCCGGCCCGGTTCTGGAGCCGCGGTCGACTGCATACCTCAGATCTTGACCTGAACACTGCCGTCGACCTCACGCACGTCGTACATCACCAGCGCCTCGGTCGCCGGACCGCGCACCACGCTGCCATCGCGCAACTCCCACTGCGAACCGTCACCTTGGGACATGATGATGGTGCCGGTGAGCAGTCCAGCCGAGAGTGGCAGGTCGCCATAGAGGTCATCGAAGGCGGACAGGTCGAGTCACGCTTGCCGGCGATCGTCTACTCTCTGCCACTCTAGGGCAACTGTCACGTAGTCGAGAACGCCCGACCTCACCCATGCGGGTGGTCTACGGATCCAGGCCGGGGACCGAGCCCCACTGGCAGTTGGGTGGGACCTGTACGGCATGTCGTCGACCACTCTCTCAGCGCAAGCTTCCTGGCCGCCGTCCTTGTCTCCAACATCCCCCAGGCGATCGCACCTTCGGCCGACCTCGCCGCGAACGGTTGGGGTGCGAGGAAGCTTGGGACGCTGTGGCTGCTGGTCGTTGTCGCCTGCGGCGTCGCGGCTGCCCTCGGATTCTTGCTCACCGAGGTCTCGTCGAACGCCTTCGGTGATCGGGCAGCCGCGGTGACTGCCGGCGGGCTCCTTGCGATGCTGACCAACTCGTAGATCCCATTCGCCTATGAACGGGGCGGGCAGTTGGCGGGAGAGGCAACCGTGATCGGATTCTGTCTGACGTTGCTGGGAGGCTGAGCGAGACGCTGACGCCGAGCCCCGGGTCTCGGCTCATCCGATCCGGGTGAGGCCAGCGCGCACTCGCCGAGCATAACGTCCAGGAGTACCGGCGCTCGCTCCGCGCATGGACCACCCACGAATCGGGAGAAACTCATGAGCCCTGACCGGCATTCGCGCACGATGCTCCCGATCCCCGACCGGCCGGCCCACGGCCTGACGACCTACGACGCCAAGGACCCGGACACCTCCTTTCCGGCGATCGAGCCGTTGCTCCCACCGGAGGGCGCCCCGAACGTCCTGGTGGTGCTGCTTGATGATGTGGGGTTCGGGGCTTCCAGCGCGTTCGGTGGCCCGTGCCAGGCGCCGAACGCCGAACGGCTGGCAGCGGGGGGGCTGAGGTACAACCGGTTCCACACGACTGCGCTATGCGCACCGACGCGGCAAGCGCTGCTGACCGGGCGCAACCACCACTCGGTGGGGATGGGCAGCATCACCGAGACCGCCACGTCGGCCCCGGGCAACAACTCGCTGCGGCCGAACACCAAGGCTCCGCTGGCGACCACGTTGAAGTTGAACGGCTACTCGACCGCTCAGTTCGGCAAGTGCCATGAGGTGCCGGTGTGGCAGTCCTCCCCGATGGGCCCCTTCGATGCCTGGCCGTCGGGAGGTGGCGGTTTTGAGACGTTCTACGGGTTCATCGGCGGCGAGAACAACCAGTGGGAGCCGGCGCTGTACGACGGCACGACCCCCATCGAGCCCCCCGCGACAGCGGAGGAGGGCTACCACCTGACCGAGGACCTGGCCGACCACGCGATCAGCTGGGTGCGTCAGCAGAAGGCGCTGATGCCGGACAAGCCCTTCTTCGCCTACTTCGCACCCGGCGCCACGCATGCCCCGCACCACGTACCCAAGGAGTGGGCCGACAAGTACACCGGGCAGTTCGACGACGGTTGGGACGTCCAGCGCGAGCGCACCTTCGCGCGGCAGAAGGAGCTGGGCGTGATCCCCGCGGACGCGGAACTCACGGCCCGGCACGAGGAGATCACCGCATGGGATGACATGCCAGACGAGCTCAAGCCGGTCTTGGCCCGCCAGATGGAGGTCTACGCCGGGTTCCTCGAGCACACCGACCACCACGTGGGCAGACTCGTCGATGCCATCGAGGACCTCGGGATCCTCGACGACACGATCATCTACTACATCATCGGTGACAACGGCGCCTCCGCTGAGGGCACCATGAACGGCGCCTTCAACGAGATGGCCAACTTCAACGGGATGGCGGCGCTCGAGACCCCGGAGTTCATGGTCTCCAAGATGGACAGCTTCGGCTCCCAGGAGTCCTACAACCACTACTCGGTTGGCTGGGCCTGGGCGATGAACACCCCACTGCAGTGGACCAAGCAGGTCGCCTCGCACTGGGGTGGCACCCGCAACGGCACCATCGTGCACTGGCCGAACGGGATCACCGAGAAGGGTGGGCTGCGCTCCCAGTTCACCCACGTCATCGACCTGGCGCCCACGATCCTGGAGGCCGCCGGACTGCCTGAGCCGGCCATGGTCAACGGTGTGTTGCAGTCGCCCATGGAGGGCACCTCCATGCTGTACAGCTTCAACGAGGCCGAGTCCCCCGAGCGCCACGACCTGCAGTACTTCGAGATGTTCGGCAACCGAGGCATCTATCACCGTGGCTGGTCCGCGGTGACCAAGCACAAGACACCGTGGATCATGGTCGGTGGCGTGCTCCCTGACTTCGACGACGACCTGTGGGAGCTCTACGACGGCACCAGCGACTTCAGCCAGGCCCACGACCTCGCTGCTGAGGACCCGGAGATGCTGGCCAAGCTGCAGCGGCTGTGGTTGATCGAGGCAACGAAGTACAACGTGATCCCCCTCGACGACCGCACCGGCGAGCGGCTCAACCCCGAGCTGGCCGGCCGACCTACCCTCATCCGCGGTAATTCCCAGATGTTCTTCGCTGGCATGGGGCGGCTCTCGGAGAGCAGCGTGGTCAGCATCAAGAACAAGTCGTTCTCTGTCACCGCAGAGGTCGAGGTGCCCGAGGCCGGGGCCAATGGCGTGATCATCGCGCAAGGCGGCCGGTTCGGCGGATGGGCTGTCTACGCCAAGGACGGCAAGGCCAAGTTCGTCTACAACGTGCTCGGCATCCACGAGTTCGCCACCGAGTCCGACACGCCAATCCCTGCCGGGACTCACCAGGTGCGCATGGAGTTCGGCTACGACGGCGGTGGGTTGGCCAAGGGTGGCGACGTCACCCTGTACTACGACGGCACCGCGGTCGGCACTGGCCGTGTCGAGGCCACCCAACCCATGGTCTTCTCCGCCGACGAAACCACAGACATTGGCCAAGAAACCGGGACCACCGTTTCCCCCGACTACACCGCCCAGACCAGCCGGTTCACCGGCAAGATCCACTGGGTGCAGGTCGACGTAGGCACCGACGACCACGACCACTACATCGACCCCGAGGAACGGCTCCGGATCGCCATGGCCAGACAGTAAGCGTGGACGCAACGGCTCGCGCCACCTCGGCCGCACTAGGCGCATCGCTTGTCGCCATGAGGGACCTACGTTCAGGTATCGGCCTCGTTCTGTTGACGGCGGATTACGGCATCTACCCGAAGAGAATGCACATGTTCGTGAAAGAGGCACTCTCCGCTGCCAGCGGAGCTGGGCCTTTTCCCGAACAGAGGCAGAGGTTCCCCCTCCCCCATGTGCGGAGTGACGCCCGC
>JAKDNC010000167.1 GCA_030452025.1 Nocardioides sp.
TTGCTCATCAACGCGGGCTACAGCGTGGAGAAGAAGCTTGTCACCAGCCGTGACATCTACATGAAGGACCAGTTCCCGGACAAGGTCGACGTCGCGCCTGAGTACGTCGGCGGCGTGCTCGACTATCTCAGCACCGTGAACGACCCGGACGCCGAAACGATCACCACCAGCGATCTCGACGAGACGCTCACGGCCGGTGAGCAGCTGATGAAGGAGAAGGGCATCGCCTTCCTGAACCCCGCCGAGGCGACCGACACGAATGCCTTCTTCGTGACGCAGGAGTACGCCGAGGACAACGACGTCTCGAAGCTCTCGGACCTGCGGGGCAAGAAGATCACCCTCGCCGGGCACGCCGACTGCGAAGCCCGGCTCGACTGTGCCAAGGGCCTCGAGAAGGTCTACGGGATCAAGCTCAAGGAGGTCCTCCCGCTCGGCTTCGCCAGCGATCAGACCTATCAGTCCGTGGCCGACGGCGAATCTCAGCTCGGCCTGACCAGCACCACCGACGGGACCCTCGAGGAGCAGGGTTTCGTCCTGCTGGAGGACGACAAGAGCGTCCAGCCGGTGCAGAACCTGGTCCCGGTCGTCAGCCAGAAGTTCCTCGACGACCACACAGATGTGGTGGACGCCCTCAACCCGCTGATGGACAAGCTCACCACCGACGACCTGACCGAGCTCAACCGACGCGTCGGCGTCGAGCGTGAGAAGGTCGAGGACGTCGCGCAGGACTACCTCACCGAGCAGAGCCTGCTCGGGTGACTGTCGGCGCCGACGGCGCGTCGTCCTCCGGGAGGGCCCGTGCTGGCTGATCGTGTACGACGTGCCGTGCGACGTCGTCGGCCACCCTCATCGATGTCGGTGGTGGTCACCCTCGGGCCGAGGCAGTCTCGCCATTTCACCGAATGCCTCGACTCCTTGTCCGCGCAGAAGAAGCCAGCGACCGAGGTCCTGATCGCTCCTTGGGGTGGGGAGGCCGCCGAGCAGCACGGGGACGGTCTCCTCCCCGACTCACTGACGGCCAACGACGCCCGCAACCTCGGGGCCGCGGAGGCAACCGGCGAACTCGTGCTGTTCCTCGAGGCCGCGGAGGCACTGGCCCCGCGTGCGCTCGTGACGTTGGCGGGGGCGTGTGTCGGGGGAGTCGAGGTCGTTGCCGGGCCGGAAGGGGTGCTCGCCTCGAGACTGTGGAGGTCGACGGCGGTTCCACGCTTCGACTCCCGGCATGGCCGATTTCCGCACGCCGCCCTGACCGCGGCCGCCGATGCCGTCGTCCCTGGCCCCGTCGTCAAGAAGACGGGTCGTGGTTGGGCGACCCCACTGAACCAGGTTCCGCCCGCGGCGGCGGAGCTCGACGAGTTCAGCCAGCTCCTGGCCGACCTGTGCGAGCTCGACGCCCCGGCATCGATGGTTGAGGTGTTGTCCGAGGTGTTGCCTGACTTCCTCGACGACCTCGAGCACGCCCCCGCGGCCGGACGCGAGCGGTTCGCGGTGGTCCTGGGCCGCTCCTTCCAGAGCCTGCCTCACGACCAGATGTTGGCGGTCCCCGTGGGGAACCGAATCCGTGGCTGGCTGGTCTCGGAGGGCCGTCAGGAGCAGATGAGCCGCCTGGCGGCCGAAGAGCTCCGGCCTCGCGGCCACTGGATCACCGCGGTCAGCGACGGACGGGTTCGCGCGGTTGGCGACTTCGACGGGATCCAAATCCCCGATGAGTGGCGGGAGATCAGGGCAGACCTCACCGCCTCCCTCCGTTCCCTCAGGTTGGTGGGGGAGAGGGTCAGGCTCGGGATCTTCGCCGGTGTTCGATGGATCGACTCACTGGAGCATCCCCCCGCGCTGTCCGGGCGTATGGTCCACGAGGAGACCGGTGAGACCCACGACGTCGAGGTCGTGCCACGTCGTGAGGACTGGGCCTCCGACAGATACTTCGCGCAGCGTCATCAGAGCCACTTGAACTCCTCATTCGAGGTGTCGTTCGACGCCTCGGCGCTGCGCCGTCCGGGCTCCTGGCGACTGGAGCTCCAGGTCGTGTCCGGTGGGGTCACGGCGACCGGACCCGTGCTGGACTGGGATCCGCACTCGTCCGCCGGGGCTCTCGATGCCGGCCCGGGCCTCCGGGCGGTGATCGATCGCTCAAGCGGGCTCCGGTTCGTCGCGAGTGAGCCGTCCCAGCCCCCGGACCCGTCCTCAGTGGACCCGCGCCTGAGCGAGATCGATCTCGGCGCAACGATGCGGCTCCATGGCACGTCTGGTCACCCATTCACCCTTGAGCTCATCCATCCCGAGTGGCGGATTCCCGTGGACGTCGCCTGGGATGAGGGGGAGTTCACGGTGGAGGTGACCCTGCGCTACGACCCCTGGGGCTTTGGCGCACGCGCGCTGCCCGTCGGCCGATGGCGGCTGAAATGGTCGACCCCCGACTCCTCGGGCGACGTACTCCTGTCTCCGGCGCTCGTGGCGCTGACGCCGAGAGAGGCACTGACGGCGGAGCACCGGATCTCCCTGATGCGTGGTGTGCGCAACCAGGTCCTGATCCAGCTGGCGGCACCGCTGGCTGACGACGAGCGCAGCGTGTGGGCCCAGTCCAGCATGCGGTCGAGATGCCTCAACAGCAGCTCCCAAGTGGATCCGGGTCTGGCGGTGTTCGTCTCCTATGCCGGCACGAACACCACCGACAGCCCCCGAAGCATCTATGAGGACCTGCGCCGCCGGCGTCCGGAACTGGGATACCGGTGGATGGTGGCAACCGCAGGCACGCCCGTCCCGGAGGGCGCGCAGCCGCTCCTGATGCGCAGCCAGGAGTGGTACGACGCGCTGGCCACGGCCCGGTTGATCGTCACCAACATCGAGATGGACCCGTTCTTCCGGCGCCGTCCGGGGCAGACGGTGGTGCAGACCTTCCATGGCTATCCGTCCAAGAGCATGGGCCTGCACGAGTGGCGGGCCAAGAACTTCCCGCCGATGGCGATCGAGGAGAAGCTGCGGGGAACGGCCGGGAACTGGTCCGTTGCGCTGACCCCCACACGAGCGATGGACCGGCACTATCGCGAGCAGTACGACTACGACGGCCCGATTCTCAACCGTGGCTACCCCCGTGACGACGTCCTGGTCAACGACCAGTCCGCCGAGCTTCGCGGGCTTGCTCGTGAACGGCTCGGGCTGACGCCGGAGCAGACTGCGATCCTGTATGCACCCACCTGGCGCGAGGAGGAAGCCACCGGGATCCGCTCCGCGAAGCTGTCCAACCTCCTGGACATCGAAGAATGCGTGGCGGGACTCAACGACGATCACGTGCTGTTGCTGCGGGGGCACCGATTTCACCCGTCCTCGAGGGAGGGGGTGGCCCGAGTGCTGGACGTCTCGTCCTATCCAGAGATCAACGACCTGATCCTGGCCGCTGACGTCGCGGTCCTCGACTACTCGTCGCTTCGCTTCGACTTCGCACTGACGCGAAAGCCGATGGTCTTTTTGGTTCCCGACCTCGGCCACTACGCCGACGAGGGACGGGGGTTCCTCTTTCCCTTCACCGACTCGGCCCCCGGACCGCTCCTGTCGAGTACGAGGGAGGTGGTCGAGGCAGTGCGGGACCTGCCCAGCCTCACCGAGTCGTACGCCGACGAGATCGAGGCATTCAATGCGACCTACCACGCAGACCAGGACGGGTGCGCCACGTCGCGGGTCGTCGACTGGATCGAGTCAGACCTCGTCGAGTGAGGACAGCGGGTCTGACTTGCGAACGTCGATGACATGGCCGGTCTGGCGGCCCAGCAGCACGTCGAGAGATGCACGCGCCACGACCTCCGACTCCAGCAGGGTCGCCGGGTCTTCTTCCCCGAAGGCCCGGGTGCGCATCGGCGTGCCCGTCCGTTCCGGGTTGATGCAGTTGACGCGGACCTGCCCGGACCATTCGTCGGCCAGGGCCTGGGTCAGGTTGACCACAGCCGCCTTGGCGGAGGAGTAGAGCGAGTACCCGCTGCGTCCGCGGGTGTAGGAGGACGAGGTGAAAAGAAGCAGCGAACCTTCGGTCGCGGCCAGATGAGTGCGGAACTCCTGGGCGATGAGGATCGGGGCGAGGTAGTTGATCTCGGTTGCTGCGTAGATCGTCTCCTCGGAGGACTCGGCGAGAGTGCCCCGGGGCAGAACGCCTGCGGTGTTGACCACGAAGTCCACCTTGCCGTCGCTCTCGAGGACCTGCCGGCAGGCGGCGGCGATGTCTTCTCGGCGCTCCACGTGCGTGCGGGTCCCGGAGCGGCTGAACGAGTGGACCTGGCACCCGTACGACTGGGCCAACGTCACGATGTCGTTGCCGATGCCGTAAGACCCGCCGAAGACCACCATGGTGCGTCCCGACAGCGCGGCGCGGTACTCCTCCTCGGTCCTGGCCTCGGGGCTGTTGACCGAGGTGAGCTGGAACAGTTTGTCGGCGATGTAGACGTCGATGGGCTCGGTGACCTTCATGTTCCGGTCGTCCCCTCGCACGATGCCGATCGGGACGTCCGGGGAGTATCGCAGCACCACCGTGCAGTCGTCGGTTGCCTCGAAGTTCGGGTCCTTGCCCGCCTCCTGGTAGGCATGCCGAATGGTGGAGGCCTTGAAGCACTGCGGGGTCTGACCGCGACGGAGACGGTTGCGACGCGGAATGCTCTCGATCGTGCCGTCGTCTCCGAGCGAGACGATGGTGTCGGCCGAGGGGATCGCCGTGTCGACCGCGTCATAGACGTCGAGCGCCTGAAAGCAGTCGGTGATAATTCGTTCAGTCACCATCGGACGAACCGCGTCATGGAAGAGGAGATTGGCCTCGGCGTCCTCGACGGCGCGGATCGCGCGAAGCGTCGTCTCGTTTCGGGTGGCGGCTCCTTCGAGAACCTGCGAGACCTTCTTGTACCCACCCTTGCGGATGATCTCGTGCACGGCGTCGAGGTGTCCCTGGGCCATCAGCACGATGATCTCGTCGACCATCGGGTGTGAGTCGAGCGCGGCCAGGGTGTGCTCCATGATCGGCCGGCCGGCGATCTTGATCAGCTGCTTGGGGATGTCGAGGCCGACGCGTGCACCGACTCCACCGGCCAGCAGGACGGCGATGTTCTTGAGTGGTCGGTCGGTCACGGTGCTCCTCGTGGTGGACTGCGGAATGTGCCGGATGCGCTGGAGGCACCGCAGGAAGCATAGTGGGCGACCATCTCGGCCCATGCGTAGGATGGTGCGGCCCTACGCTGTCACCCGGAAGGACCCCATGTCCTCAGACATCCCGATGGATCCCTCGTTGGTGCTCATCACGGGAGCAGGCCGTAGCGGCACGAGCACCATGGCGGGCACGCTGTTCAGACTCGGGTACCACGTTCCTGAGCCCTACATGCAGGGGAACGAGTCGAATCCGCGTGGCTTCTACGAGTCCTGGTGGCCGGTCCGTTTCCACAAGCGTCTCATCGCTCGGGCGAACGTCGAGCAGACCGACGGCCGGCCCGAGGCCGTTGATCTCGTCCGCGAGGTGGTCGACGGCGATGCGAGGGCTGAGCTTTCTCAGTGGCTCAGTGAGGTGACCAGTGCCAGCGATCGGGTGGTGGTCAAGGACCCACGCGCGGTGTGGGCCTCGTGGCTGTGGTCCGAGCTTGCCGGAGAAGCGGGAGTGAACCTCACATTCCTCACCATGCTCCGGCACCCCGCGGAGGTCATCGGCAGCCGAAACACCTACTACGCGGACTATCGCTCCTGGATGGCTGCGCGTGACTTCGCGACGATGAACCTGTGCGGCTGGATCAACGGGAACTTGATCGTGGAGCGGCAGACGCGCGATCAGCCACGGTCGTTCGTGCTCTACGACGACCTGTTGGTTGACTGGAGGAAGCAGGCCGAGAAGCTGGCTGCCGAGATCGCCGTCGCTGCCGACCTGAGCGCGGAGCCAGCTTCACTCGTGGACGACTTCATCGAGCCGTCCCTGCGACGTCATGAACCCGACTGGGGCGAGCTGGAGATCCCGGTGTCTCTCCGTGAGATCGCCGAGGAGGTCTTCGATGCGTTCGTCAGGCTCTCTGCCGCGGCTGGGCACGACGAAGACATCCATGCGGAGATCGATGAGATCGCCGCACGCTACCAGCGCCTCTACGCCGACTCCGCGGCCATAGCCCAGGATGCCGCATCGGCCCGCGCCAGGGTCGCGAAAGCGGAGGGGGCGAGGAAGGCACGCAAGCGGGCACAGCAGAAGCAAGCGGGCACAGCCGGTGCGAGTGCGCAGCCTGTGTCGATGCCGCGCGCATTGGCTCGCACAGCGATGCAGCACTCGGCGCTGCTGCGTCGAATGAGGGAAGGCGTGCGACGCTGAGCCGCGAAGCGGGGGAGGAGCAGATCATCCCTGACGGCAGGCCGGAGCCGGCCGTCGTCGCGGTGCTGGGGAGTTGTGCCACCAGGGACAACTTCAACAGACGCTTCAATCCGACGTATCGGGAGAGCTTCGAATGCCCCTTGGCCCAGAACCAGACCTCCATCATCTCCTTGATGTCGCCTCCGGTGCTTGATGACTGGTCACCCACGGGGGAGATGTCTGACTACGACAGGTGGAACGTCCGCACGGACCTGACCCGTTCCTTCCTCGAGGATCTGGCGGATCTGCAACCGGACTACGTGATCGTCGACTTCTTCGCCGACATTCACTTCGGCGTGGTCCGCCTTCCGGACGGTCGCTACGTGACGGACAACCGGTGGAAGGTCAAGCACACGGACTGGTATCAGGAGAAGACCGCGTCCGGGTCGTTCGACCGGATCACTTTGTTCGGTCATACCGAGGATTACCTCGAACTGTGGAAGGACGCCTTCGACCGCTTCGTGGCCTTCGTCCGTCGGCGCACCCCGCGGACCCGCGTGATCGTGCATCGCGGCTACAACACCAACCTCGTGAGGATCCCGGAGCGCCCGGTGCCGATGCGTCTGCGCAAGAGGCGCCCGAACATCTCCAAGCTTGACGTGGCTCGGGCCAACAACTTGTGGGGGATCCTCGACGACTATGCGGTTGCTGTCGCGGATGCAGCGGTGATCGATCTGACTGACGAGGAGTGGACCACCTACGAGGACCACCCGTGGGGCCCCTTCTATGTCCACTTTCCCCCGGAGTACAACCACCGGTTCCTGGCCGAGCTGCACAAGATCGTGCTCGCCGACCGACTTCCCGGCTGGCTGGTGCAACGCATTGACGAGATCGAGACCCCGCGGGTGGAGCGAGCCAGGCTCGAGGCGGAGTCGGCGGAGCGACTCATCACTCACCTGCGGGGCCAGCTCCAAGCGGTGCGCACGTCGGTCGCGCCCGCCGCGACGCTACCGCGTTCGCGGGTGCGTGGCGCGGTCAAGCGAGTCCTCTCGCGGTTGCGGCACCGCGTCACGGGGCGGCGCTGAGCGGAGGATGAGAATCGGGGGAAACGAACGTTATGCTGACCCGGCCTTGTCGTAGGAAGGGAACCGTCCGTGTCTGATCTGCTGCTCCCGCCGGGCTCCCGGATGATCCACATTGGTCCCTCCAAGACGGGGTCCACGGCGATCCAGAATT
>JAKDNC010000168.1 GCA_030452025.1 Nocardioides sp.
TGTCCTACAAATCTTCGACGAAGTACGTCGCGTAGTTGTTGCGGGTCACGTACCCCAAGTGGGGGGTGGCCACGACGTTCGGCAGGGTGCGGATCGGGTCGTCGAACGGCAGTGGCTCGGTGTCGAAGACATCGAGCCCGGCGCCGGCGATGGCGTTGCTGCGCAGCGCACTGTGCAGCTCAGCAGTGTCGATCAGTCCGGACCGCGAGGTGTTGATCAAGTGGGCGGTGGGCTTCATCGCCGCGAGGTCTGCGCGTCCGATGGTGTGGCGGGAACGGTCGCTGAGCACGAGATGGAGCGAGACGACGTCGCTGCGAGCCAACAGGTCGGCCTTCTGCACCGCCCGCCTCACACCGACTTCCCCACACCGCTCGTCGGTCAGGTTCTGACTCCAGGCCATCACGTCCATGCCGAATGCCTGGCCGACGCGGGCGACCTGGGCACCGATCCGGCCGAGCCCGATCAGGCCGAGGGTGGCGCCGTTCAGGTCAGTGCCGAGGGTGCTCTGCCAAGGGCCCCCGTTGCGCAGATTCCGAGTCTCTGCGGGAAGGTGGCGGCTCAGGGCGAAGATCAGCGCCCAGGTGAGCTCGGCCGGAGGCTCGGTCCGGCTGTGCGTGCCGACCACGGGGATCCCGTGTTCGCGGGCCGAGACGGCGTCGACTGCTGCGTTGCGCAGCCCGCTGGTGACCAGGAGCCGTAGGTTCGGCAGCCGAGCGAAGACCGAGGAGGAGAACGTGGTCCGCTCACGGGTGACCACCACGATCTCGAAGTCGACCAGGCCGGCGATCAGCTCGTCCTCGTCGTCGAACCGCTCGTGGATGAAGGTGCACTCCACTCCGGTCAGGCTGGTCCAGTCTGCGCACTCCCGCGCCACGGCCTGGTAGTCGTCGATGACAGCGCAACGCAACCTCACGGCTTCTCCTCAGTCGGTGAACTGGGTCCTGTGGAGTAGACCATAGAGGCCACCCTCGGCCAGGAGCTCGGAGTGCGTGCCAGCCTGCACGATCCGGCCGCCGTCGAGGACGAGGATCCGGTCGGCCTCCCGGACCGTTGACAGCCGGTGCGCGATCACCAGTGACGTCCGGCCCACAAGTGCCGCATCCAGTGCGTTGCGCACCGCGACCTCCGACTCCGAGTCGAGGTGGGCGGTCGCCTCGTCGAGCACGACGATCCGAGGGGCCTTGAGCAGCAGCCTGGCGATCGCCAGTCGCTGGCGCTCTCCCCCGGAGAGTCGATATCCGCGATCGCCCACGACCGTGTCCAGCTTGTCGGGGAGCGACCTGACGAGAGCGCTGATCTGGGCAGCGTCGAGGGCCTGCCAGATCTCCTCCTCGAGCGCTCCGGGTCGGGCGTAGAGCAGGTTGGCCCGGATGGTGTCGTGGAAGAGATGCGCGTCCTGGGTGACGTAGCCGACCGAGTCCTCCAGGGAGTCCAGGGTAGGTCGCCCACGTCGTGATCACCCACGCGCACACGGCCGCCGGAGGCGTCGTAGAGCCGCGCGACGAGGTGGGTGACCGTGGTCTTGCCTGCGCCGGAGGGGCCCACCAGCGCGATCATCTGGCCGGGCTCGGCGACGAACGAGATGCCGTGCAGGACCTCCTCGCGCTCGCGCCTCTCCCCTCGCCTGAGCACCTCCAGCGAGGCGAGTGACGTGTCTTCCGCGGTCGGATAGCTGAACCGGACGTCGTCGAACTCGACCTTGGACGCATCGGCAGACAGCACGAGGGCGTCGTCCTTCTCACGGATCGAGGACGGCAGGTCGAGCACCTCGAAGACCCGCTCGAAGCTGACCAACGCCGTCATGATGTCGATTCGGACGTTGGACAGTCCCTGGAGCGGCCCGAGCAGCCGAAGGAGCAGGGTGCCCAGGGCGAGCATGGTGCCGATTGTGAGCTGGCCCTCGATGACGAGGTAGCCGCCCACGCCGTAGACGAGCGCGGTGGCCAGCGCAGGAACGGTCATCATCACGGCGGCGAAGATCCGGGTGAGCAGTGCGATCCGGATACCGAGGTCACGGACGTTTCCGGCCTTGGCAGCGAAGAGCTCGTCCTCCTCCTCGCGCCTGCCGAACAGCTTGAGCAGCATCGCGCCACCGACGTTGAAACGCTCGGTCATCACGTTGCCCATGTCGGCGTTGCCGTCCATCTGCTGACGGGTGAGTCCGGCGAGCTTCAGACCGACCCAGCGCGAGGCGATGAAGAGAATCGGGAACAGGAGCAGGCAGAGCAGGGTGACCCGCCAGCTGAGCGCGATCATCGCGATCCCGACGACGACCGTCGAGATCGTGTTGGACACAGTGCTCGACAGCGCCGAGGTGAAGGCCCGCTGGGCACCGATGACGTCGTTGTTCAGTCGGCTGACGAGTGCGCCGGTCTGGGTGCGGGTGAAGAACGCCAGGGACTGACGCTGGACGTGGGAGAACACGCGGGTGCGCAGGTCGAAGATCAGCCCTTCACCGATGCGGGAGGACAGCCAGCTCGACAGCACGCTGAAGCCCCCACTGACCAGTGCAGTGACGGCCATCGCGACGGCCAGCCAGACCACCACGGACAGGTCCTTGCGCAGGATGCCGTCGTCGACGATGTGCTGGACCAGAAGTGGAGTGACGACGACCAGGCAGGCATCGATGACGGTGAGGATGAGGAAGCCCGTGATGAGCCGACGGTGAGGGCGCGCGAAACCGAGCACCCGTCGTACCGTCCCGCGGTCGAGACGGTTGTCCGCAATCGTTCGGTCCGTGCGCAGATTGCGCCAGACCGGTCCCATCCCGCTCATGCCGGACATCAGGCCAGCGACACCAGATCGGCGTAGTCGTCGTTCCAGAGGTCCTCGTCGCCGTCGGGCAGCAGCAGCACCCGGTCGGGTTCGAGGGCCCGGACCGCACCTTCGTCGTGGGTGACCAGGATGATGGCGCCCTCGTACGTGCGAATCGCGGCCAGAACCTCCTCACGGGAGGCCGGATCGAGGTTGTTGGTGGGCTCGTCGAGGAGCAGCACGTTGGCGCTGGAGACGACCAGCGACGCCAGCGCGAGCCGGGTCTTCTCACCACCGGAGAGTACGTCGGCCGGTTTGTGCGCGTCGTCACCAGAGAAGAGGAACGAACCGAGCACCGAACGCGTCTCGGAGTCGGTCAGGTCAGGTGCCGAGGTTGCCATGTTCTCCAGCACCGTGCGGCTGGTGTCGAGGGTTTCGTGCTCCTGCGCGTAGTAGCCGAGCTTCAATCCGTGACCGGGGACCACACGGCCCGTGTCCGGCTCGTCGACGCCAGCGAGAATCCGCAGCATCGTCGTCTTGCCGGCACCGTTGAGGCCCAGGATGACCACACGGCTGCCCTTGTCGATGGCGAGATTGACGTCGGTGAACACTTCGAGCGAACCGTAGGACTTCGAGAGCTCCTCCCCCGTCAACGGGGTCTTGCCGCAGGCAGCCGGGGCCGGGAACTTGATCCGGGCGACCTTGTCGGCGGCGCGCTCCTGCTCGAGCCCGGCCACCATCTTCTCCGCGCGCTTGAGCATCGACTGGGCCGCGCTGGCCTTCGTGGCCTTGGCGCGCATCTTGTTGGCCTGATCGGTCAAGGTCTTCGCCTTCGACTCGGCGTTGGCGCGCTCACGCTTGCGTCGCCGTTCGTCGGTCTCACGCTGGGTGAGGTAGGCCTTCCAGCCCATGTTGTAGACGTCGATTGTGGTGCGGTTGGCGTCCAGGTGAAGCACCTTGTTGACCGTTGCACTGAGCAGCTCGTTGTCGTGACTGATCACGATCAGCCCGCCCTTGTGGTTCTTCAGGAAGTCCCGGAGCCACACGATCGAATCGGCGTCTAGGTGGTTGGTGGGCTCGTCCAGGAGAAGCGTGTCAGCGCCGGAGAAGAGGATCCTGGCCAGCTCCACCCGTCGTCGCTGGCCACCGGAGAGTGTCTTGAGCTGCTGGCCGAGCAGCCGCTCGTCGATCCCGAGGCTGCTGGCGATGGTCGCGGCCTCGGACTCCGCTGCGTACCCGCCATTGGCGTGCAGCTCGTTGTCTGCTCGGGAGTAGCGCTTCATCGCCTTCTCGGCGACCTCGGGATCGCCGGAGCCCATGTCGACCTCGGCGTCGCGGAGGCGTCGTACGACGTCGTCGAGGCCACGTGCGGACAGAATCCGGTCACGCGAGAGGACCTCTGGGTCCCCGATCCGTGGGTCCTGCGGGAGGTACCCGACGTCCCCGGTGGAGTGCGCCTGCCCCGCGGCGGGCAGGGCCTCACCGGCGAGAATCTTGGTGAGGGTGGTCTTGCCGGCACCATTGCGGCCGACGAGGCCCACCTTGTCGCCTGCTGCGACGCGGAAGCTGACGTCCTCCATCAGGAGTCGAGCGCCCGCACGGACTTCTAGTTGCTGGGCGGTGATCATCAGGCTCCCCACCCTACGTGCGGGAGCGCCCCGTCTTCACATCGCAGTGGGCACCTGGAGGTCGCGCCATGCGCTTGAGACCCAGGTTCGAAACGTGAGGGTGGCGGTGCAGGAGGCTCAGGACGCGGTTCAGGCGGCCTGCGGTGGGATCGGGGGCATCCTGCTGATCAGCGC
Source organism: Nocardioides sp. (assembly GCA_030452025.1). Taxonomy (GTDB): domain Bacteria; phylum Actinomycetota; class Actinomycetes; order Propionibacteriales; family Nocardioidaceae; genus Nocardioides. Next base: position 4,557 of record JAKDNC010000168.1, read on the forward strand.
TGTGCTTGTGATCAACAACATGCTCGGAGAGCGGGGTTGCGGGGCTGCCAAGGCGGCCGGAATGGTCAGAGTTGGTCGAGCCACCCGTGCTCAGGATGGGCGATCGTCAGGGACGAGGCCAGCCACAGGCGGGCGGTCCCGTCGAGCTCGGCGAGGTGCGTGCCCGCCGTTGGAACGCCCGCCGAGCCTGCGGGATATTGGCCGACAAGGCACCCGGCGGAGCACCGTTGCACGGACTCCTGCCCGAGGAGGCGAGCGAGATCCTGGCGCTGTTCGACGAGTGGGGAGAGACCGACCGGTCTCACCGCAAGCTCGCGCACCGGGGTTCCTAATTGGGCCGGTTCTGGGTCTCACCTTCGACGGTGCGCCGGGTCCTTTTCCTTGCAGACAAGCACTTTCGGCCTCTACCGCGGCCAGGGAAGTCCAAGCGGCGGCCGTTCCCCGAGTGGGCCGAGTACACCCCGAACTCGATCTGGATCTACGACACGACGCACTTCACCCGGGCCGGGATGGCGGTGCTGATCATCGAGGACCTGGTCTCCAGGAAGTGGATCACCGAGATCGTCTCGGTCGAGGAGACCTCCACCCAGGTCGAGCTCGCCTTCACCGCCGCACTCGAGGCCGAAGGGCTATTCGAGGTGATCGATGCCCGTCACGACGAGCCGGTCGACCCCGACGTCGAGGACGCACAGCCGGTGCTGCTCGCGGTCTCCGACAACGGTCCGCAGATGATCTCCGGGACGACCCGGGAGTTCCTCGCGTTGTGCGCGATCGCGCAACACTTATCGCAAAGTCAGAAACACCTCAGACCAGGTCCAGCTCCTCTGCCCGCGGACGTACTTTCCGTTCTCCACGAGCCTGACCAGGCGCGTCGACTACGACCATCCCGTGCCATACCAACACCCCACCCACGCCCAGCAGACGAGACAAACGAGACAAGAGGGGCAGACGGGGCTGCACAACTCCGGCCGCCTGGGCTGGTTCGACCGGGTCAAGACCCACTCCGGATACGGCGTGCGAGAACCACGGCCAGGCACCTACGTCTGGCGCACACCCCATGACCGCTACCTGGTCGTCGACCACACCGGCACCCGCCGACTCGGCGAGCCAACCGGCCACGCCCTGTTCACCACCGAGGGCCGTGCCGAGCAGTGGCACATCCTGCGGTGGGCCGAAATCGGCACCATCTCCCACAACGAACGCACCATCGAACTCACCGGCGACTACACCCCCAGCCACGCCGCCTGACCGCCACCTGGGCACGGACTGAACCCGGCACCGGCCGAAACCTGGGGACAGGTGACGCGGTCAGAGGAGAGGCTCGATCTGCGGGAAGAGACGCTGCAGGGACCGCAGATAGGGCGCCACCGCGGGATGGCGATACTTGCCGGCCAGCGCTCCCGGGCCGTCGGCGACACGGGCGAGGGCCCACTCGGCCCTCGACACCGCGGTGTAGACAGCGTTGATCCGCGCGCCCGTCACGATCTGCTCGGGCCAAGCCAGCCCCACAGGCAACCCGTCCGCGTAGGCCTCCGTCAGGACGGCGAAGTCCTCACGCTCAGTCAGGCAGAGATACCCGAGGTCAGCCCCCACCGGCCCCAGGCCCAGGGACGACCAGTCCAGGGCGACCACGTCCTCACCGGAACGTCCCCGCAGGTTGGCCGCGGTGGGATCGCCGTGCTGCGGGACCATCGGCAACTCCGCGAACGTCGCGAGATGGGTGGCCCGCCGGCGCCACAGACGATCGGCGATGTCGGCCACGGTCGTGCGCTCCAGGGTCTTCCAGCCTCCTCCGCGCTCCACGCGCGTGAGACGATCTGCCAACTGGTTGCGCGCGAACCATGGGTACGGCGCCAGGTCGGCGCCGGCGAACCGTCCTACCGCCCGCGCGACAAAGGGACCGGGCAGGTCGCTGTCTTCCACGTATGGCTGCCAGAGGGTGATGCCTTCGGGGTCCTCCTCGACCTTCAGCACCGCGAGGGCCCGCAGACCCGGGGTCGCCTCCACGAGCCGCTCCTGCGCCACCTCGACAGCGCGGCGCCAGTAGGCGAAGTGGCGGGGGTTGGACAACTCCCCCGGGTCGCCCGGCAACGGCGCCGCGAAGCGCTTCACGACCTGGTCGCCCACGCGCCACACCCCGAGGGTCGACGGACCCATGCCACCTGGCAGGGACTGCCAGCCGGGTTCGGGCTGCCACATCCGGACTCCTGCAGATCTCGTCAGTTGTTGACGACCGTCATCCTGACAGAACAAGCGTCCCGAACCGCGCCTTCCAGGACAGACCGTCGTGGATCGGGCACCGGCAGCCAGGGTTCCACGACGGTGAGGGAGGCCAGCCGCCGGTCGGCCAGCACCTCGTCGACGGCGGCGTGGTCTCCACCCGTCACCACGGATCGCACCCCGCCCAGGATGCGTGCAGCATGCTCTGCGGCGGCCTCGTAGGCCTGCCGTGCCTGGTTGCCCCGGCGTCGCGCGAACCGTTGTTGACTCTGTCCCCCGGCCTTCGTCCGGCCCTGCACATGACGCTGTCCGACCTTCGACTCGACGATGTGCTCTCCGGTCAGTCGCGCGATTGCGAAGCCACCCTTGCGAACCAGCAACATTCCCCACACGTCTGGCGCCGTCATCGCCGCGGCGAACGCGGCCGGTTCGGGTGGACCGTCGTACGCCGCCCCGAAGGGCAGGTGCGCCTCAAAGGTGGACCCGTCCCCGCCCATGCCGGTCAACGCGCCGTGGGTCACCGAGAGCGTGTGACCGACGTGCCGGGCGCCGAAGTTCGCGATCCAGCGATCCACCCGAGCAGCGGGCAGGAGCAGGGTCTGGGAGTCCACTGCACGACCCTAGTCGATCCCGAAGACGCCACCGGCTCCGAAGACCTGCTCCGCGAACCGGGCACCGAGGAGCTTGTGGGTGGGCGCGTCTGGAGGCAGCACGTCGACCACTGGCAGCACGGCG